>CAYWQC010000061.1:0-6869 GCA_964460405.1 uncultured Staphylococcaceae bacterium
ATGGTTACATTTAATGATATTTGTCTGAAACTCATTCAGGGAAATGATATCGTGATGCATTTTAGTTTTGTACTTAATAACGGTGATAAACTTGCGGTCATTGGTGAAGAAGGTAGTGGGAAATCTACCTTGATGAAAGCACTATATGATCATAAATTAGTCGATTCATATTGCTATATGTCTGGGAATATAAGTCTTAATAATCATGAAGTTTATTATATCCCCCAGCAAATTGATAGTCAGTATCTAGCACTTACAGCGATAGACTATTTATTACTAAACCCACATGATAACCAACCCGATTACGGATTATATCAGCGATACTACGAAATCGAACAATTGTTTTCTCGTTTTCAGCTTAGCCACGATCTATTAGAAAATCATCAGCCACTCGCTTCACTCTCAGGAGGCGAAAAAATCAAACTCCAGATGATTAAGTGTTTACTTTACCCTGCTAAACTGTACCTTTTCGATGAACCAACAAATGATCTGGACTTAGATACCATCTCACTGTTTGAACAAATATTCAAAGAGATTACCGCGCCAATCATGCTTATTAGTCACGATGAAACTCTCTTAAAAAACATCGCAACTTCAATCTTACATCTCGAGCAAGTAAAGCGAGATGGCTTAGGAAAGTTTCGTTATGAAAATGTTGACTATTCAAACTATGTCACACAACGAAATCGGGAAATCGAACGTTTTAATCGCGAAGCCTATCGAAGTCAAAAAGAATATAGGGAGCGTGAGCAAATACTTATGCATCAGCATTTATTGGTGGAAAATGATTTAGATCGTGCTAGTGGCAACCAGCCTTCTCAAGGTCGTATTCTTGCAAAGAAAATGAAAAATATCAAGTCGCAAGAAAAGAAATTAAAAGCCATGGAGGTGCTTGATTATTATAAAAAAGAAGAAGGTATGAACTTGTTTTTTAGTCGTTCTGTCAATATCCATAGTCGTAAGGTTGTACTTGATTTATATTTACCTAAACTTTGTATCGGGGAGCGGGTGCTGGCTAATGACATCGCCTTAAAAATAGTTGGTCCCGAACATGTGTTTATATCCGGGAACAACGGGAGTGGTAAGACCACACTCGTAAAAATCATCCTAGAGACATTGAAGAAACATTCAACACTTGGAGTTGGTTACATGCCACAACAATATGATGAACAATTTAATACCAGCACCTCGGCGATAGATTATCTTCAATCAAAATTAGGTTATGACAAGGAAGTGAAAATAAAAATCATGAATCACTTAGCTGCTTTAGGATTCCTTCATCGTGAAATGGTTAGTGACATTAGCACATTATCGGGAGGACTCAAAGCTAAGCTCTATCTTCTAGAGATGGTAATGGGAGACTATGATATCCTAATTCTTGATGAACCCACTCGCAATATTTCACCTCTTTCGAGCCCAGTTATCCGTTCAATATTGCATGACTTTCCCGGTGTCCTCATTGTTATCAGTCACGATCGAAGTCTGATTAAGGAAGTTTCTACGACCCATTATTTTTTACAAAAGACTGGGCTAGTTAATAAATAATGAATGCAAAAAGTCATAAAAGCACGTAAATAGTTATATTTTTGTTGTTAAAATGATTATCCAGTTAATTTTCCTACACAATTTCATTTATAGTGTTAAAATAAATTTAGGCGAAAAGAAATGATTAATAACGATATCTATAAGGAAGCTCTTTTTAAGAGCACACTAGCATTCGCGCTACATGAAGCAATTTTTGACAAAAATGGTAATATGATTGATTACCGATTTTTAGATGTGAATGATGCTTTTATTGAATCTACCGGTTTCACTCGGGAACAAGTTGTAGGTAAGCGTTTTGTTGCTGAGGTATCTCAAACACATGAAGAGGGACTCAAGTGGGTTCGTCTTTATGAACCAGTCGTTCGCGAGCAACAAGAACGAATATTAGAAGAATACACTAATGATTTAAAAGCCAACTTTTTAGTCCATGTTTATCCTACTTCACACAAACATTTTGTGACGCTTTTTAGAAATACGACAAATGAATATAAGATGGAGCGAATTACCAGTTATTTTCTTGACCATGTTGGCAAAAAAATCGATTATCAATTATTGACAAAAATGGGGTTAGAATTTTCTGATGCAGATTATGCCATTTTTAATATTTATGAGGATGACGATACCTTTGTTACCAAAGCGGTATTAGGAATACCTGGCCGGATTGATGATATTTTCAAATTACTCGGGATTAAATTAATCGGTAAGCGATTTAAACGTGCAGAAAGTTACAACAATAATAATTCTAATATTAGTATTGTAGATTTTGATACACTTGCCAATATCATTAGCTCAGTAGTGCCTAGGACTACGATTAAACAAGTGCAAAAGGCTTTTGAGTTGGACAAAGTTGTTTTTGCTGAAATTAAAAAAGGCAATAAAATTTTTGGCAATTTTGTGTTTGTGTTTCAAAAGAACCACTTATTTGCTAACTCTAGTTATCTAAACATTTATCTCAAGCAACTTGGGGTCTTCATTGATAAATGTCAACTTGAACACACCTTAGGTATAAAACAATTAGAGACTGAAGTGCTATCGAGACGTATGAAAAAGGATGTGTTAACAAACGCATATAATCGAAGTGCCATTTCAACCCTGCTAAATGATCGGCTGATTATTGCAAAACGAAATCGGATTAAGTGCTATTTTGTCATCCTCGACTTAGATAACTTTAAAATCATTAATGATAATTACGGCCACCAAATTGGTGATACCATCCTTCAATAATTTGTCGATCGTATCAATGTGTCAATTCGTAAAAATGACTTACTAGTTCGCCATGGTGGTGATGAGTTTTTACTGTATTTAGAAAATGTTGATACAGATGAGTTAGCAGATGCCTTTATGCAACGCATTTTCCATAATCTCAGTCAACCCTATATTGTTTTTGATGAAGAAAGTGAAAGTAACTTAACTATTGAAGTTAGTCTTAGTGCCGGTGCCGCTCGCTTCCCTAAAGATGGGGACAACGTTAAAGACTTAATGAGCAAAGCTGACTATACGATGTATCGTGTCAAAAAAACGGGAAAAAACGATTTTGCTTTTTTTGCCCTCAATAAACATAGCAATTAATAATAAACTCGTTATTTTTGAAGCCCACTTTGTGGGCTTTTTAATTGTCATATAAATTGTTAAAAATCCTTTGGGAGCGCTTACAAGCTATTGTATAAATAGGAATGTAGCAAGAATACATAAACATAAGGGGTTATCATGAGCAAGAAATCTATCTTTGATAGTATGGCCGAACATCAATATGAACAAATTGTTCATTTTTATGATCCCTCAACAGGATTAAAAGGCATCACTGTCATCCACAACACAACACTAGGTCCTGCCTTAGGGGGGACAAGAATTTGGGACTATTCATGCGAAGAGGAGGCCCTCAAGGATTGTATGAGGCTTGCGAGAGGAATGACCTATAAAGCAGCAGCGGCGGGACTCAACTTAGGTGGGGGAAAAACCGTCTTGATTGGCGATATTAATCAATTGCACTCGGAAGCCTATTTTCGTGGACTAGGTCGCTATGTTCAAAGCCTGAATGGTCGCTATATTACCGCAGAAGATGTTAATACCACGACAAAGGACATGAATTATGTCCATATGGAAACGGACTACGTCGTAGGATTAGAAGGTAAGTCAGGCAATCCATCACCAATGACCGCACTAGGCGCATTTTATGGTATTAAAGCCGCACTCAAACAAAAGTATGATTGTGATGATATTTCCCGCTATAGTTATGCGGTTCAAGGTGCAGGTCAGACTGGTTATTATCTGATTGGTTATCTTCTTGAGGCTGGGGCCAAAAAAATCTATTTTACTGAAATTAATCAGCACCATATCAAGCGAATGGCGGATGAACATCCCGAGGTTGAGTTTGTTGAACCAGATGAAATTTATCATTTAGATGTTGATGTCTTTTCACCTTGTGCTCTTGGCGGTGTACTCAATGATGACACCATTCCTAGCCTCAAAGCACCCATTATTGCGGGAACGGCAAATAATGTGCTTCTGGATGAGGAAAAGCACGGTAAGATGCTTAAAGAACGTGGCATCATTTATGCACCTGACTTTGTCATTAATGCTGGTGGTCTAATCAATGTTTATCATGAATTACAAGGTTATTCAAAAGAACGCGTTATTGCAGAGATAAAATTGATATATGATCGTCTTTTGCTTATCTTCAAAATTGCAAACGAACAGGATATTCATACGCAATATGCCGCTAAAGTATTTGCGAAAAAACGGATAGAAGATGTTCAAAAACTCCACAATAATTATATTAAGCGTTAGGAGGCATTAGTTTGAAAAAAAGGTATCAATTAACATTTAACGACCGTGCTTGTAAAGGCTGTGGTCTTTGTACATCTGTTTGTCCTGTAAAAATACTCTCACTTAACCCAATACGCATCAATGAAAATGGTTACGCCCTTATCGATGTGAATGATATGAATCGATGTATTGGCTGTACTTTTTGTGCAATCATGTGTCCCGATTCCGTGATCAAGGTGGAAGAAATCGATGGCTAAACAACTTTTAAAAGGTAATCATGCAATTGCTTTAGCAGCGCTCGAAGCTGGTGTAGATGCGTTTTTTGGTTACCCAATTACACCACAAAATGAAGTTCCAGAATATCTCAGTGATTTGCTTCCTACTCACGGAAAAGTGTTTCTCCAGGCAGAATCAGAAGTAGCAGCGATTAATATGGTCTATGGTGCTGCGGGAGCAGGAAAGCGTGTTATGACTTCATCATCTAGTGTCGGTATCGCTCTCAAACAAGAAGGAATTAGCTATATAGCCGGAGCGGAACTCCCGTGTTTAATTGTTTCAGTGATGAGAGGTGGTCCTGGACTAGGTGGTATACAACCATCGCAACAAGATTACTTTCAAGCCACAAGAGGTGGGGGGAATGGTGATTATCGTCTCATTGTTCTTGCTCCAGAATCAATTCAGGAAACGATAGATCTTATTAAAGAAGGTTTTGATATTGCAGATTTATATCGGAATCCGGTCATGGTACTTATTGATGGTCTTATCGGACAAATGATGGAATCTGTCGAACTAGGTCGGCCAATTCCAAAAAGAAATCTACCTAGTAAAGACTTTGCGACCATTGGGCGTCATTATCATCAAGGACGGCGTGTCGTCAATAGCCTATATCTTAATCCCCAAGCCCTTGAACAACATAATCTCGCAATGAAAGCTAAGTATGATTTAGCGACACAGCATGAAGTTCGCTATGAGATGATTAATATGGCGAATCCTCAATATGTGATTGTTGCATACGGTTCAAGTGCTAGAATTTGTCGTAGTGCCATTAATACTTTAAAAGAAAAAGGTGTTGAAGTAGGTATGATTCGTCCAATATCTTTATGGCCCTACCCTAAAAAAGCCTTTAATGATATTCCTGCAAGTGTAAAAGGTATCCTTGTCGTTGAGATGAGTCAAGGTCAAATGATAGATGATGTTGACATTGCAAATAAGGGACGTCTACCGATCGCTTTTTATGGTCGCTCAGGTGGCGTTGTCATTGACTCCACGGAAGTGGTTGATGTCATTGAAAACTTTGAAAAGTGGGTGAGAGCATGATTAAGTATGAAAAGACAGCTGGACTAACCTCTAAAAATACTCACTATTGCCCAGGATGCACTCATGGCATTCTCCACAAGCTTGTTGCTGAAGTGCTTGAAGAAATGAATTTACTGGGTGAGACTGTTGGTGTGGCGAGTGTTGGCTGTAGCGTTTATGCTTATGAATATTTCAATTGTGATATGCAACAAGCTGCACATGGTCGTGCTTGTGCTGTTGCAACGGGTATCAAACGTGTCTTACCAGACCGAATTGTTTTTACATATCAAGGCGATGGCGACCTTGCTTCCATTGGTATCGCCGAAACAATACATGCGGCAAATCGAGGTGAGAATATTACTGTCATCTTTGCAAACAATGCAATATACGGGATGACTGGAGGTCAAATGGCTCCGACGAGTCTTGAAGGGCAAGTGACGACAACTTCAAGTCTAGGTCGCTCTCATATGAATCAAGGTTATCCAATTAAAGTTAGTGAAATGTTGGCGCAACTCCAAGGCCCCGCCTATATAGAGCGCGTTAGCCTTACGAGTCCACAAAAAATCAAAAAGGCAAAAGCCGCCATTAAAAAAGCATTTACATATCAACGTGAAGGTCAAGGCTTTACCTTGATTGAAGTGTTATCAAGTTGTCCGGTTAATTGGGGTATGACCCCCGTAGATGCTCTAAAATGGATTGACGATTCGATGAGTCAAGTTTTCCCTCTCGGTGTCTATAAGGATATTAACCATGATTAGAACCATTCGAGTCGCAGGATTTGGTGGTCAAGGGATCATGTTATTTGGACAAATTCTTGCCTACGCTGCGACAATTAAAAAGCTTAATAGTACTTGGGTACCAACTTATGGACCTGAAACTAGAGGGGGTACTGCTAATTGCATGGTAACGATTTCGGATGGACAAATCTATTCGCCAGTATTTCGTCAATGTGACGACCTCATTGTTTTTAATAGTCCGAGCTACCAAAAGTTCAAACAAGAGGTTAAGGCTGATGGTCACATCTACTATAATGCCTCACTTATTGAACAAATCGCTATCGAGAGGCCCCAACATTTCGGCATAAAATGTAATGATTTAGCTAGTACACTTCATAATAGTAAAGTCATAAACATTATTATGCTTGGACGTTATCTCAAGGATCTTAAACTTTTTGGCGAACAAGAGATTGTTGAAGCGCTCAATCATTTTTTCTCGCAAGAAAAGCAGGCTCTAATACCAATAAACATTCAAGCATTTAGACT
>CAYWQC010000062.1:0-6844 GCA_964460405.1 uncultured Staphylococcaceae bacterium
CCCTACTAAAATTTTTGATGGCCCAGAAAAGCAACAGGCATTCATTCACCGTCATTTATCTGTACTCAATAGTGCCTTTGCGAGTCCTTCTGTCGTGGCCATCTCTCCCTGGTGTATGCACGACTATTACACCCATCAACAATTTGGCAGTGGTGATCACATTTGCTATCACGGCATCCTTGATAGTTTTCGAAATCCTAAGCTAGTGGCTTATGCATATCAAGCCCTACTCTCTAAAGATTTCACATTGATGTCCACCTTTAGTGTCAATAATGGCGATATTCCCCAGGCAAAATTGATGCCTTTTTATGTGCTTAGTAACGCCAGTGAAATTAAACTTTACCGTGGTGATGATTTAATCAAGACTTATCTACCATGTTTTGACCGCTATCCACATTTAAAGCATCCGCCATTTATGATTGATTATTTTATTCGCGAAAACTTTGTTGATAAGTATGGTCGTTTTTCTAAGTCCGCTAAAAAGCGCTTAGGTAATATTCTCAATTACGCCGCCCTCCATGGTCTTAATCACCTTAAACTTTCGCATAAAGTATCTTTGGCTTATTTGATGATGCGCTACCATTTAACATATGACCATCTCGTCCAAATTTGGGGAGAAAATGTCACAAGTTGGGGCGTAGATAATGGCGTTTTTACTTTGAAAGCGTATAATAGAGAAGGTCAGTTGATGCAAACCCAACAAATTGGGCCTAGTCTTCATTACACATATGATATCAAATTCAGTCAGACGACATTACGTAATGCTGCAACCTACGACACACTCAAAATCACGATTACCAGCCTTGATAGCAATCGCATGCGTAATCCCTATGATTTTAATGTCGTCGATATTGATACAAAAGGGCCTCTGCAATTATTGGGTCCCAAACATCAAGCACTCCATGGTGGGGCACTTAGCATATATGTTGCCTCACTCCCACAAGTAGGAGATGGTAAGGTCATGATTTGCATTAACGACACATTACACACATTCGATATTCATGTCGAATAGAAAGGAGTATGATGGCCGAAAAAAGTTTAGCGCTGTTGATTGACGCAGAAAATATTTCACCAGATTATATGTCAATTATTCGTGATGAAGCCAATAAATACGGCAACTTATCTTATAAACGTATTTATGGTGACTGGTCAAGTCCAAACCTCAACAAATGGCGGAAGATATGTACCGAATATAATCTTGATCCCATTCAACAGTTCAACTATGTCTCTAACAAAAGCACAAGTGATTTTACGCTTGTCATTGATGCGATGGATATTCTCTATCGTGGTAGTGTCCAAGGTTTTGTCATTGTAAGTAGTGATAGTGATTTCACTAAGTTAGTGAGTCGACTACGGGAGAACAACATGTTCGTCATGGGCATGGGTGAAACAAAAACACCACTTTCTCTTGTAAACTCAGTTGACCTATTCACTTACTTAGACAAAATTAAAAAAATTCGTGACACTAATAAGTCAAAACGTCAAGCTAAAGCCACTAATGGTAAAGACGATGAAGGAATTATCCCTCTTGAAGATCTCATTGATGTTCTCATCAATATTATTTCCGAAAACGCCGATGAAGAAGGTTGGGCTTACTGGAGTAATACGAATAACACGCTTGTTCGTAAATATCCCGGCTTTGACCCCAGAAACTATGGGTTCAAAGGTAAAGCCTTACAATTTTTCCTCAAACATGGTTTTGAGAAGCGTAATGAAGGTCTTGATGTCTTTATTCGTACAGTTGCCGACAATAAAAAAGCCTAGTCGTCTCGACTAAGCTTTATGTAAAACATCTCGTTTAATAGGAATAGCAATATTCCTATTTTTTTATGATATCTGCCGTAGTTCTACTAGATCATGCCCCCCAATATCACCATTTTCAATGTCTTGACACATTTTGGCATAGGCTTGTTCTGTGATATGGAACTTCTTCTTGATAAGGACAAAGGAAGCGATAAATAAGAGAACGGGAATAATTGTCATCCCAATGAGTAAGGAAGACAGTACAAGGGGAAGATTGCTAGCTTGACTAATAATCTGATTGGCAGCGGAAATGACATCTTGAGAGCTATTAATGCCGTCAATACCGAGTTCAAGTTTAACTTCTAGTTCGCTGATGCCTTCACTAAGAGCGTAGACGCCACCCACCGTTAAGACCAAATAGACAATGAGTGTTTGTAAGCTACTACTCATTTTCGCGGCAAAAGGTCGCGCGGCAAAGATGACACTTTCCTTACGTTCACCCGTCGTCCATTGATTATATTCAATAGTATTGGTCACCATCACAAGGAGCACCATATAAAAGAGCCCTTGAGCGGCAAAGACAAGAATACCAATCGCGGATAATATCCATATACTTAACTGAACAACGACACCAAAGGCATGAAGCATGCCATATGCAAAAATACTAAGATAACCGAAAATCATAATCGTAAATGACACATTAATAATTTGTCGTCGGCTAAACTTCTTGGCAATGAGGGCATAAAGTGCTTGAGGAACGATGGTGCCTACCGCATAGGCGACGGTAAAGAAAAACATGTTCGCGCCCCCTAGTTCATAACCGTAGGCAAAGATAAAGTAGTTGAGTCCAAAGGCATTTAAGAGGGCACTGCCTAAATAGTAAAGGGTGATGACAAACATCATAACCCATAATTGCTTGTTATTGAATATCGTTGTAAACATCGTTTTTAGTGATGTCTTTTCTTCGGCAATATCTGTTCTTTCTTTTTCTTTACACGTAAAAACGAGGAGGAGTTGTGAGAGTAAAAAGAAAGCGGCAATAATGATACCAGCCCAGAAAAAGACATTAGAGGCATCACCAGGATAAATGATAGGTAAAAGACCACCTACTGCAAAAGCACCAATACTCGCGGCTAACGCGACAAATGTCGTCAATTGATTGCGCGTCTTTTCATCTTTACTTAACGAAGGAAGCATCGACCAGTAGGCAATATCATTCATCGTAAATGTCATTTCCCATAAAAGATAAAAGACAGCAAATAAGGCTACAAATGCCCAGCCACTTGGACGAACGGTGAACATCAACGCAAGCATAACAGAGTTTGTAATCGCGCCGATCAGGATCCAGGGTTTATATTTTCCCATCTTAAATCGAGCATTTTCAATAATAGAGCCCATCATCGGATCATTGACACCATCCCATATACGGGTCAAAACCATAATGATGGTAATGACGAGCATCTTGCTTTGATACCCACCTTCTTTTCCAAGGGTAAACTGCACATAGATCATTAGAAATAGTGAAACAAGTGTGTAGGCGGCATCACGGGCTATCCCGGAAAATGGATAAACATACTTGGTTAGAGCAGGGACTTTATCGCCACTAAAAGTTTTTGTACGCATATGATGATTTAGTAAAAAGACAATCTTTCTACCCTTCCTATGTAATTAATACTTTTTTATTTTAGCAAATTTAACAAACATGTGCGTACTTTTTGTCATTAAACTCGCAAATATAGCGTAAATGTTTATAATATAAGACATGGAAAGAACACTTAGATTGACCCTTGCTCTTAAAATGATAGTCGGCTTCATTGCTGCCTATCTTATTGCCCTTGCTTTCAAGCTTGATTATAGTTATACGGCGGGTGTCATCGCGGTTTTATCACTTGCCCTTACTAAGGAAGCGGTTTTAAAAGCAGCCCTGGCGCGCTTTAGTGCTTCACTCATTGGTATTGGACTAGGCGTCTTAGCATTCTTCTTACTTGGTTACCAAATATACACGCTTGTGATTGTCGTCGTTATCCTCATTGCTCTACTCTATATCCTTCGCCTTGAAATTGGCATTGTATTAGCCCTTGTTCTCATTTCTCAAGAGTATTTAGGAGGCGAACCCACTTACGCACTCAATGCCCTCTATATTTTATTGATTGGGATGGGTGTGGCAATCCTTCTTAATTTCTATGCTCCGAAACCGCAAAAATTGATTGACACTAATGAACTGAAAATCGACAAGCAAATGAGTGACATATTCCGGAAATTATCTCACGATGAAACTGTTGATTTCTCGCCACTAAAAGGGGCCATTGAGCAGGCAAAAAAGGACCTCGTTTTAGCTAAGGAAAATCGGGCAATGGCCACTGTGGAGAAACGCATGTCTTATATAGGGATGCGTGAAAATCAAACACTCTTACTCGAACGTGTGGCCCTAATACTAAGCTCACTTCAAGGGAGTGTTTATAAAGATAAATTGCTTGGATTTCTTGGTGAATTTATTAATAATATTGGCAAAATCGATTATGCAACGGGACTTCTTTCAAAACTAGACAAGCTCCACAAAGACTATGAAAAACTCAATCTTCCGCAAACACGCAAGGAGTTTGAACAGCGAGCAGAACTCTTCCATGTTCTTTCGGAAACGCGGGCATTTCTTGAAGCAAAAATCGCTTATCACCATCATTATGATCAATAGAAAAAGAGCGGTATTATCTCATTACCGCTCTTCTAATTAGATGTTGTTAGTCTTGATTGTACGCCTTTACGATTTGATCAACGACGTAAGATGGCACTTCCTGATAGCTATCAAATTTACGGTTAAAGAAGCCACTTCCTTGGGTCATAACCCGTAGTTTAATGGCATAATCCATAATCTCACTTTCAGGAACAAGGGCCGTGATTTCTTGAATGCCAAACCCTTTTTCATCCATACTTAGAATACGCGCTCTCCGTTGATTGAGATCTTTCATAATGTTACCAGTGTAATCATTATTCACTTGTACACTGATATGCATAATCGGTTCAAGTAGGGTTGGTTTACACTTGTGATAAGCTTCTTTAAAGGCAAGAATACCTGCCATTTTAAAAGCTTGTTCATTACTATCAACCGAGTGATATTTACCATCAAATAAAGTCGCTTTAACCCCGATAACTGGGTAACCAGCAAGTAAGCCTTTTTGCACAGCTTCCATAAAGCCTTTTTCGACAGCAGGGAAATAGTTTTTCGGAACTGCACCACCAAATACTTCTTCGGTGAACACGTTTTCTTCACTACCACTTGGACTGAAACGAACCGTAACAACACCATAGAAGCCACTGCCACCTGATTGTTTCACATAGCGACCTTCGGCTTCACCGGTTTGCTTAATCGTTTCTCGATAGTTGATTTTCGGTTCAAATGTTTCGACTTCAACGCCATAACCATTTTTAATTCTCTCCAAAACATAGTTAAGGTGAGAATCACTAAGTCCACCAATAAGGAGTTCCTTAGTTTCAGCGTTACGTTTCATTTCAAAACATGGATCTTCCACCGAATATTTAGCGAGGGCTTGACCTAGTTTCTCTTCATCCTTGCTAGTTTTAGCCACAAGTGCACGATAATACACTATTGTCGGATAGTTTGGAAGCGGAAATTTAAGGGTGTTGCCTTTGTTAGTGAGTGTATAACCGGTACTCACATTTTCGAGTTTAGTAAGGGCGACAATATCCCCGGCAATAGCTTGATCAATTGGTGTTAAAGTCGCGCCATACATCGTTGATATTTGGCTGACCTTAAAACTATCGTTACTATTAGGACAATAGACTTCATCCCCCGATTTTAAGACGCCTGAATTAACTTTGACAATATTGGTAATTCCCTTATATTGATCAAATGTCGTTTTAAACACATAAGCAGTGAAGGGTTCATCTACTGAAGTTTTAACGTCAACAGCCTGTCCGCTTTGATCAAAAGCTACATAAGGTTTAAGTTCCGTTGGATTCGGTAAATACTCAATCATCATTGATAACATCGTTTCAATGCCAATATCCTTGCGCGCACTCCCGACGAGGACTGGGGCGATTTCACCACTGACAACCGCGGTATGTAGACCACGCGAGATTTCCTCATGCGACAGTGTTTCTCCGGCAAAAAATTTGTCGAGAAGTGTATCGTCTGTAAGTGCGACTTGTTCGGCGAGGGTATTATGTAGTTCGAGGACAACTGGCTTTTTGTCATCATAAATTTGATCATCAACACAGTTAGTTCCATTATATTTACGGGCTTTGAGCTTAATGACATCAATAAATCCATCAAAGGCTTCCTGGCGACCAATTGGATAGACAAATGAAACAGCCTTTTTACCTAAAACCTTGTTAATGTCTTCCAGTAAAGCTTCAAAGTCGATTTTTTCTTTATCCATCTTATTAATAAAGATAAAGGTGGGAATTCCGTGTTTTTTCAGCATGTTAAAATGCTTAACAGTGCCTACTTCAATTTTCTTGGTCGCATCGATGACAAGCACCGCTGCTTTGACAACATCAAGAACCCCAATAATGTCATGAACAAAATCATCATTACCAGGTGCATCAAGGAAGTTAAGATGATAATCCTTATAATCCACACTGATAACAGAAAGGCTACATGAACTAAGGCGATTTTTTTCTTCGACACTCGTGTCACTAATCGTATTTTTGCGTTCGATATCACCTTTTGGTTTGCCACTAATAAGGGAAGCTAGCGACTCCACTAAAGTTGTTTTACCACTCCCTTGGTGACCCAAAAAGACAATGTTGCGAATTTTATCGGTTGTATATGTCATAACTGCTCCTTAATCCTTTAAGGCTTCAACAGCCTTGGCAAAGATCATTTCATGATCACAGTTAGTGGTGTCAATGAAGATGCGTGGTAAGACTTCATCTTCATTTCTTAATTCTTCAACATATTGGCTAAATTCTTCTAAATTCTTCAATGGATGCGTCAAATGGACAGGATGGCGATTTTGGTACATTTCGCGATATAAAAAACGTTCGTATAACACATCAATATCACCTGTCAAATAGAGCAAGGTAACTTTATGATTTGCAAACGAACATTCTCTTTGAATCTTTTCGAGGTCATCTTGAT
>CAYWQC010000063.1:0-6836 GCA_964460405.1 uncultured Staphylococcaceae bacterium
TTACTTTTATCACGTTATCCAAAATTTACTTATAATTATCAGTGCATTTACTTCAAGTTAATTGCCTTCAATATCAAATAATCGTGTGAATAGTAGAGTAAGCGTGTATATAGTTAGATAGTCGTGTAGCTAATTAAACACGAATTTCTTATAGGTAAGAAAAGGCTCTGCTTTCACTCTTATATTTCTCTCGGTAATGCGTAAATAGGCAGAAAATCCCCTTTCTATATGAAAAAAAGTTTGATCACAATGTATCAAACTTCATATTTTTTGGTGGAGATGCGGAGAGTCGAACTCCGGTCCAAAAACTGTTCCCTAGCAATATCTACAGCTTAGACGATATTAGGGTTTAACACTTACACTAAATATCGACAATAATATAAGTGCGAGATTATGTGGTTTTCGAAGCTAATTATAATCATCATAGCCCTTAGTCTTTTTTCTGGCGCGTCGTTTAGTGGAGAAGACTAACCACTAAGTTAGCGCGCTGCTCGTTAGAATAACGTCTTGCTTAATTAAGCAGCAGCGAAGGATAAATTTCTGTTGCCAGATAATTTAAGTTTTTTTGATGATTACGTCATCACTCGGCTGCAATCGCTATCGAACATGTTCCTGTCGAAACCATGACATCCCCATGTTTATTATATTGTAAGTTTTTTTGCTAACATTATCAATAAATATGAGCTTTGCTTTATTTATTTGAATTGAGTGATATGATAATAAAATGATTGAAAAGTTTAACATTCAAGCCCTTCAGCAATGGTATCAAGACAATCACCGTCATCTGCCCTTTAGGGAAAACGCCAATCCTTATTATATTTGGGTAAGTGAGATTATGGCACAGCAGACACAAATTGATACATTAATCCCTTATTTTTTGCGTTTTATTGATCAATATCCAACGATCAAGGACTTAGCAAAAGCTGATAGTGATCATTTACACAAACTTGTCGAAGGCATTGGTTATTATCGTCGTTTTAAGTATATGTTAGAGGCTGCGGCTATAATTGTGAATCGATTTCATGGTGAATTTCCCACAAATTATGACGATGTCCTCTCTCTTCCTGGTGTTGGTGCCTACACGGCGGGAGCTATTATGTCAATCGCCTATAACCAGCCCTATCAAGCAACTGATGGTAATGTCATTCGTGTTTTAGCGCGATATTATGGTATTAAGGACGACATGCGACAAGCTAAATCAAAAGAGGCTGTCGCGAATCTCAATCAAACACTCGTAGAAAAAGCGAGTCCTCGCATTTACACACAAGCCATTATGGAATTAGGCGCTCTTGTTTGTCGGCCCAAAAATCCTTTATGTCATCAGTGTCCTCTCCGCCATTCATGTGTGGCAAACCATCAACAAATAACCGATAAACTACCATTTATCTCTCCAAAACCAAAGCCAATTGCCAGGAATTTTATCACTCTTGTTCTTTACTATAAAAATCAAATTAGTGTCAACAAAGTAGAAAAAGGGCTCCTCGAGGGGATGTATCTGTATCCTCAATTTGAGGATGTCACAATCGATTTAGTAATAGGTCGTCTCACATCAATGGGTTATCAATTATTCCCACCAAAAAAAATCGGCAATTATCGTCATCAGTTTACTCACCAAGTATGGCATATGTCTGTATACGAAATCCAAGCAACAAGTCTACCCGAAAATTCCGAATTTGCGTTTGTTGATGATTCGAAACTTATCCCGATGGCGATTGCCCACCGTAAAATAAAACTAAACCACCAATAACTGTTTTGTCGCTATCACGCGATAACAATTACGAAAAAGTTATATTTATAAATATAAATTGATAAATTTTCTCATATAACATATAATCTTATAGCATAAAGGTAGGTCTATTATGAAAAAAGTAAAACCCATAAAAAAAGAAAATCGTACGCTAAAAGTACTCTTTGCTAGTCTATTTAAAAATGATGCTGCTATTGAAGGTGGTCGTACCCAACCATGGTGGATTGCGCTTATCATCTTTTTCGTTTCAATTATGATTGCGGTTGTCCCAACAATGATTCAAATCGGACAAACAAGTGGTAGTGATGTGTTTAGAGGCGCACAGTATCAAACAGATATTGGCCTTGTCAAATTTAACGAAGCACTCGATGAAAATGATATTAATCTTGTCTATCAAGAAGATCTTAACAACGCTTATGCTCTTCGCAACGAAGGTAGTCTTTTCGAAACTATATTCACCGATAAAATTAGTATCAGTGCTGTCGATGGTAGTGTTGATGTTCACTATTTTAGTTTTTCTCAACCTCGGCAAATGGATGTCACAAATAGTGAAGGCGAAGTCGTGGAAGAAACTGTTGAATTTGAGTATCTCCGCGTCTACTATACAGGAAATATCACCAATCAATTTGTGCTCAGACAGGAATCAGTTGAACCTGATGTCTATCTAGCTAACTATCTTGTTGGTCTCAGCGAAAATAGTGTGAGTGTTGATCCCAACGCAAAAGTCACTTCTCATTTAGTCTTAGGTAAGTATAATTTATACTTCCGCGTATACAATCCTACAAAGGTTGAGTCAGGTACTGATTATCTTCGCTCTACCCAAGGTGTGGCTTTTGGTTTGAAAGAAAGTGTCACCATTAGTCATTTCAATAAAGAAAATATAAATGGTCAACCCATTCAAAATACGAGCCCAGACTACGTATCACAAGTAAATGAAAACTGGCACGAATTAGTCAACCAAGCCTATGGGCCAGTCAAAACGATTAGTTTTTGGACAACCACAGGTATTAACGGTGCGATTTATCTTGTTCTAAGTGTCTTCATTGGTCTCATTTTCTTCATTACCACAAGAGGAAAATATAATCCAAACCGTGATATTCGCTTCCTTGAAGCTATGCGAATTGGAGCTTGGCTACTATTAACACCGGCATTATTAACCCTTATCGTTGGTAGCTTTATGCCAACCTATGCTTCATTAGTTTATATTATGACTCTTGGTATGAGAACCGTGTGGATGTCGATGAAATCAGTGCAACCACCTGCCAAGTAACTTAAAGTAAAAGAAAAAGCCTTATCGACGATAAACCGCAACTAAGCGAATTTATGATAAGGCTTTTTTAATCTCCATAATCTGAACCACGAGAATTATCATCAATACGAATGTCAAGTTCCCCAAGCAAATCATCAATCTCAACGGCAATATACTGTTCATCTTTAATAATTGGGTTTTCAAATGTGCGCGTGAAGACGACATGACCAAATTTTTTAACCTTGTCAATCATCCAATCGACCATCGCTGTTTGATATTCAGGATAGCGTTCCAAAATCCGAGTAAATTGCGTGTAATACCATGGCTCGACATAAAATAACTCACCTGTGGTGAGTTGGTAGCCTCTGGCAAAATTCGTCAGCGGCGTTTTAATCAATTCGTATGGGCCAAATTCTTCGTAATTCATATGTTTAATATGCTAATATATTAGCATATAGAAGGGGGATAATACCAATGATAGACTACGCAAAAAAAATAAAAATTGTCGCAACCGATATTGACGGAACACTGTTATCACATACAAAAGGACGCATCCCCGAAAGTGCGCTTAAAGCGATTAAAGAACTACAACGAAACGGGGTCATGGTTTTTCTTGCCAGCGGCCGTAATTATTACTTGATTCGTAAATCAGGTGTTTTAGATTATGTCAAACCCAATGGTTTTATTACCATGAATGGTGCTAATGTCATTATCGACGGGAAGGTTATCTACAAATATGCAATTCCTAGCAAGGATGTTGATGCACTCGTCAAATTCGCTAAACGTCTCCGCTTTGGTCTTACATTAATTGAAGAGACTGAAGGACACATCAATATCATTGATGAACGCGTTATTTCCGCTCACGAAAAATTTGGAACTCGCTTCCCACAACCTCGTTCTTACCCCGACCATTATGATCGAGTGGTTTATCAAGCCATTGCTTTTTGTGACAGTTTTGATGAATCGCTATTCCTCCCTCACTTACAAGATTGTAAAAGTGCTCGTTGGGATGAGTATGCGGTCGACGTTATGCCTAAAGACAGTGATAAAGCAAAAGGGCTTCTGGCTGTATTAGAACATTACAAACTCCAACCCGAAAACATTCTTGCAATTGGTGATGGTCTCAATGATCGTGAGATGTTAAATTTCGCCGGTATCGGTGTTGCCATGGGGAATGCTCATCCCGAATTAAAAAAAGAGGCTGACTTTGTGACCGATCACATTGATGAAGACGGCTGGACCAAAGCCATGAAACACTTCAAATTGATTGATTAAAGGAGTGTAATTGTCATGATTAATATAAAAAATGTCACAAAAATTTATGGTAAAAATTTCAAAGCCGTCGACCAACTTGACTTAGAAATTAACAATGGCGAAATATTTGGATTTCTCGGGCCTAATGGAGCAGGAAAAACGACAACCATAAAAATGATTACAGGTATTACCGAAATTAGTGAAGGTGATATTTTTGTTGAAGGATATTCGATTACCAAGGAACATGTAAAAGCCAAACGTCAAATTGGCTTTGTACCAGATGATCCTAATGTCCTTTTAAGACTCACTGGTTTAGAATATCTTAATTTTATTGCCTCAGTTTATGGTATTAACACCACGCTTGCTAAAGAACGTATTGATAAATATGCCTCTATGTTTAATCTTGAAGGGGACTTACACGATAAAATCCAATCGTTTTCTCATGGGATGAGACAAAAGTTATTAGTCATCGGTGTTCTCATTCATCAACCCGCTAATTTAATCCTTGACGAACCTATGACAGGTTTAGATCCAAAATCTTCTTACAATCTTAAACAGATTATGCGAGAATACGCCGACGAGGGTCATACAGTTCTCTTCTCGACTCACGTACTTGAAGTCGCAGAAAAAGTCTGTGATCGTATTGGTGTCATTAGCAAAGGTAAGCTTATTTTTGTGGGTACGGTCGAACAATTACGCGAACAAACAAAAAGTGAACAATCGCTTGAACAACTGTTTTTGGAGTTAACGGGAGATGAATAAAGTCGTCGTTCTCTCAAAGGTGATTTTAAAAAACTCATCGAATCTTTTTTTCTCTAACTCAAAAAAGAGTAAACGACAAAGCAAAAAAATCAATCGTATTTTGGCGTTGATTGGTCTTGGCTTTCTCTATTTATACATCAGTGGTCTAACTGGTTTTACAATATACTCATTAACTACAGCGCTAGTAGCAGAGCAGGAAAGTCAACTACTTGCCCCTGTATTAGCGATTTTGAGTGTTTCTATTAGTCTTTTCTTTGGCCTCTTTATGATGTTTTCTACATTTTTTACGGCTTCCGATAATCATCTTTGGTTGCCACTACCACTAAAAATACAAGAAATTTTTACTGCGCGTTTTATCTCAACTTTTGTATTTATTAATATCATTCAAATGATGTTTCTTTTCCCGGCTTTTATTGGTTTTAATATTGCCGCTACACCGGGAGTATTTGCCTATATTGGACAATTTTTTGTGTTTGTCACAATTCCTATCATCATGACCTCAATCACATATATATTAATCCTTTTTCTCAGTCGCATTATTAATATTCAAAAATATCGTAGCATTTTCCAGGTGGTTACGGGTTCAGTCATTTTTATATTAACTTTCGCCATCTCCTTTTTTTCCTCCTATGCTGGTCAATTTATTGAGGGTTCCACCGAAGATATGGCATTGATTGTGGCCGCAGTTAGACAAGCAGCTGGAAGTTTGTCGTGGGCCCATTTTCTTACTTTCTTTACTAATGGTGCATTCATCAATAATGGCGTTTTTTCTCTATTACTCCCTTTGGCGCTTGTTGGCTTTGCAGTTATATTATTCTTCTTAGCTTATCATTTGTCCTCTCGTTTTTATCACGCCAGTCTATATTCGGTGGATATTTCTAAAAAGAAAAAACAGGTCAAAAATCATCAGGGTACTCTTCGCGTTAGAAAGCCAATTCATGCTTTCTTTATCAATGAAGTGAAAAGTATTTTTCGCTCACCAACCTATGTATTCAATCTTCTTGTTCCCCTGCTTCTTGTTCCCCTGCTCATGATTGGTTCCTTTGTGGCCACAATAAGTAGTGTTCCCGATTTTAACCTTACCTTTACGCAACTTTCATCGTTGCTCTTTGATCCTAATGAAGGCTACATCTTCATTATTGGAACAGGTTGCATTGCCTTCGTATCGACGATGAATCTCATTAGTGCTACCGCCTTCACTCGTGAAGGAAATAATGCCCAACTACTCAAAATATACCCTGTCACAATTCGTCAAATATTATATGGCAAAATGCTGTTTGGCCTCGCGATTAATTTTATAATATTCACCCCAGTCATTATCGTTTTAGGCATCATTGCTAAGGCGAATGTCTTAATTGTCTTTGCCTATCTCGTGGCTTCAGTCCTCCTTAGTTTAACAATGAACTACGCTTCTATCCTTTTTGATGCGCGTTTCCCAATGTTAAATTGGACCAACGAAATTGAAGCAGCGAAAAACAATAAGAATGTACTAGGCTCTATGGGTTTGAACTTCATCATTACTTCATGCGTCTTTCTTTTGCTTATACCCGCACTCAGTTATCAATTACCAGTTTGGATCTTGTCTTTAGTATTATCAGCGCTTTTTCTCATCTTAATTGCCATGTTTGAGTTTATTATTTCAAAATCTGATGCACGATTATTTAAAAATATCCAATAAAAGGAGATGAAAATGTATTTTAAACAACTAGAAAATATCACTATTGAGACAAATATACGAGGGGTCGATTCACGCCTTATTAATGATAAAAACTCCATTATCATCAAACAATTATTGCTCAATCCACACGATAAGATTCCCCCCCC
>CAYWQC010000064.1:0-6608 GCA_964460405.1 uncultured Staphylococcaceae bacterium
GTAGTAACTATCTTCACTAATTTACAGGGACGGATGAGTAGTGTAACCATCCGAATTAGCGGTAGTGAATTCACCTTGGAGCTGGTTGATGACCCGGTGGTAACGTTAAAACCGTAATCAAGTGCGTCTAACGAAAGAGGATGGTACCACGGCAAGAGTCGTTCCTTATGGATGACTTTTTTATTTTTTGGAGGAAACAATATGGCTACGTTTACATTCGACACATTACAAACTGAAGTTTTAAACGCAATCGAGCAGGCGACAACGCTAGAAGCGCTAAATGAGGTAAAAAATACCTATTTAAGTAAAAAAGGTAAAGTCAGCCTTCTTTTAGCAGACATTCGCAAAATTGACCAAGCTGACAAAAAGGCTTATGGTGAGGCGGTCAATCAGCTTCGTGATCAACTCGTAAGCGCCTTTTCCAAGCGACAAGGACACTTAGAAAAACTAGCACTTGAAGCGCGTTTATCTAGAGAAACGATTGATATCACCCTGCCAGGTGTCAGTCAAGACTGGGGTTATAAAAATCCCTTTTGGATGATTAAAGATGAGATTGAGGAAGCCTTTATTCATATGGGGTATACCGTTAGTGAAGGACCAGAAGTAGAAACCGATGATTTTAATTTTACGTTGCTAAATATTCCTAAAGACCATCCTGCTCGTGACATGCAAGATAGTTTTTATATAGACGCTAACCGCCTGATGCGTACCCATACTTCACCCGTTCAAGCCCGTGTCATGCAAGCTAGTAAAGGGGCGGACGTGATTAAGATTATTTGTCCGGGTAAGGTGTACCGACGTGATGACGATGATATGACACATTCACATCAATTTGGGCAAATAGAGGGACTCCTAGTGGGCAAGAATATCCATCTTGGTCATCTTCACGCTACCCTCGATATCTTTATCAAAAAAATGTTTGGTGAAGACCGCCAAACGCGATTCCGTAGTTCATACTTTCCTTTCACGGAACCAAGTGTCGAGGTTGATGTCAGTTGTCATGAATGTAACGGTAAAGGCTGTTCAACTTGTAAAGGCACCGGTTGGATTGAAATTCTCGGGGGCGGCATGGTTAATCCTAACGTGCTCTCCATGAATGGATTCGATCCTGAAGTTTTTAGTGGTTTTGCTTTTGGTATCGGTATTGAAAGGGTGGCGATGCTTCGATATAAAATTGATGACATTCGTCGCATTTATCAAAATGATATTCGCTTTCTTAAGCAGTTCAGTAGGAAGTAGGGAAAATTATGTTAGTATCACGTAAAATATTAAATAAATATGTTGATTTAAGTGGCATTAGTGATGAGACAATTGCCCATACACTCACTTTTGCTGGTATTGAGGTTGAAGATTTTTATCCGCTGGCGGTTGGAACTCATCTCGTCATTGGACAAATTACCAGTGTCGATAAAGTCGCAGGTAGTGATCATCTCAATTGCTTACAAGTAGATTTAGGTAATCAGTATGGACACCATCAAATTATTTGTGGCGCCCCTAATGTATTCAAACAAGCCAAAGTTATCGTGGCCCGTGAAGGCGCCGTATTAAAGGACTTGACGATTAAGAAAACAACCATTCATGGCTTTGAGAGCAATGGGATGTGCTGTTCACTTTTAGAGCTTGGCGTTGATGCAAGTTTATTAGATGAAGAAGATATAGCGGGCATTGCTATTCTTCGACAAGATGCTCCAGTTGGAGAAGAAGACGTTCTTGCTTTTCTTGATCTCGATGACACGATTTTTGATGTTCGGCCTTTGGCCAATCGTAGTGATGTCTTAGCTATATACAATCTTGCTCGTGAGTTGGGTGCTCTTTTTGAACGCGCAGTGATGATCCCTGAATTTGATGGTGTGGCCGATCGACAAGCAGTTTCAACCGTAGCGACAAAAACCGACAAGTGTCCACAATTTGCCATTAAAGAAATGTATGGACTGAAAGTGGGTCCTTCACCAAAATGGTTGGTAAATGCACTGAGATCGCTTGGCCAACGTTCAATTAACAATATTGTTGATATCGGTAATTATGTCATGCTTCTAACAGGGCAACCACTCCATATGTATGATATTGACCAACTGCCTTCACTCAATTTTAGTGTCCGCGATGACCTCAATGAAACTTTTGTCGGGCTTGACCATAAAACTTATCAACTGGAAACTGGTGATCTCATCGTCATGGTCGATGATAGACCAGTCGGTATTGCCGGCATTTTAGGTGGAGAGGATAGTGCAATCAGTGAAAAAACAGTTAATGTTGCCATTGAATCAGCTTATTTTGATCGAGCATCAATCCGCCAAACAGCCACTCGTCTTAATCTTGCAAGTGAGGCATCTCAGAGGTTTGCTAAGGGGATAAATCCTCATCAAACTGAACAAGTAATTAACCTTGCGGCATCGTTGATTACATCCTTATGTGATGCCGAGCAACAAAGCCAAATCATTAACGATGATCATCTCAATCATAATCAAACCATTATTGAACTCTCTTTAGGTTATATTAATGGTTTACTTGGCACTGACTTTTCTCTAGAAACAGTCATTAATGTGTTAGAACGATTGGGCATGAAAGTGACGGAACGAAACGAAAAGTTGTATGTTGTTGTCCCTCCTCATCGTATCGATATTAGCGCCAAGGCAGATTTAAGCGAAGAAATTATTCGTTTACTTGGTTTTTATAATGTTAATAGTGTCCTCCCAACACTTCCTAGTGATGCCGGAGGTTATTCTCAATCACAAAAAACGACAAATTTAGTGCGCCATCTCCTCCAAAGTCAAGGTTTATATGAAACCCTCACATACACACTTGTCAGTGAGGAGGAGACTCGATTATTCCGTTATCTCAACCGTGAACCACTCATAGCTCTTGCTCATCCAATGACCCCAGAACATGAGTTTTTACGGTTAAATCTACTGCCTTCCTTACTTAATGTTGCCCAGTACAATTATGCACGTCAGCAAAATCATTTTGGCCTTTTTGAAACAAGCGAAGTTTATAGTCAAAATGGTCAACATAAACATCTTGCTGCTCTCTTTGTTGGCGAACGCTACATCCAAGGGATGTTAGTCAAACGCCCTTATGATTTTTATGATGCTAAGGGGTTAGTAGAAGCCATTATGTCACTACTTGACATTAAGACAAGTCGTTATAGTATTGAAAGGCTTGACCACAACTATGGTGAATTTCATCCTGGTCGCAGTGCGCGTCTGATGATGGGTAAAACCCTTGTTGGGGTCTTTGGTGAACTCCATCCAACCCTGCTGAGTGAGCGTGATTTCAATAAGAGTCATGTTGTAGCACTCGAACTCGATCTAGGGCTGTTATTTGATGTTAAAACCAATGACACAAAAATGACATCTATTCCTTCTTACCCTAGTGTAACGCGTGATCTTGCTCTTGTTGTTGACGAGGATATCGGCGTTAAAACAATTAGTGACGAAATTCGCAAAACTGACCGTAAAATCATCAAGGACGTGCAAGTTTTTGATATCTATAGAGGTGAGCATCTTAGTGAGGGAACCAAGTCAGTCGCCCTTAAAATTACCTATCAAGATGAGCATAAGACGCTCAGTGATGCCGATGTAAAAATATTAGAAGAAAAAATTCGTCACACCCTCGAACGTAAGTTTAGTGTGACCTTACGGGCATAACAATGAAAATTAATACGAGTTTAGCTCTACGGCAACCGCTTATCCTTGAAGAAACCCTTGATTTTTCTTCCCTTGATATGCGCGCTAATGTATCCCTAAAAGGGATTGATAATTTACACGTTAAAACGACCACACAATTGAGTGGTAATTTATTTAAAGTTGATGTCATCCTTGATTGCGAATTGACGCTAGAGTGTGCTTACACCCTCGACCTCTTTAAGCAAGACTTGCATCTTGATGATACCCTCTTTTTTTCAACAAGCGATGAGGATGAAGGTGAAGATGTGTTCTTTGAGAAGGGGCCACAAATTGACTTTGATCCATATGTGTATGGCCTCATACTTGCGGAGGTTCCTTTACGTGTCATTAAACCAGGTGCAACACTTCCAAAGGGTAGTGACAACATCGTCATTCAAAGTGAGGATGAATACTATCAGGAACGGGCTAATCGTCCCACCCCCTTTGACGACCTTAATCTAGATGACTTTCCTGATTAAACATTAAATGTATGAAAGACCCAATTTATAGGGTCTTTTTTTTATGGTCAAAAATTATTTTTATGATTTTATTTTTTTTCCTTTACAAAGTAAATAGCGATTAACTATAATGAAATTACAAGAAGTGGGAGAAAGTGGGAGACATCATGTTTTTTGGAACCTTTTATCACAATCTAGATAACAAAGGTCGCATGGTGATACCGAGTAAGTTTCGCAAGACGCTTGGCGAAACTGCAAAGGTTTACATCATCGAAGGTTTTGAGGGTTGTCTTAGTATCTATCCAGAAAATCATTTCCAAACACTCATGCACAACTTGGAAAAGCTCACATACACAAACACGCATCACCGGGCCTATGTCCGGACAATTCTCAGTAGTATTGTTGAATTAGAAGTTGATAGCCACCATCGTCTGTCATTGCCTAAAGCAGTGCTTGAACGTTACCAAATAGGTGATGATGTTAGCATTATTGGTGTTGGAGATCACTTCGAAATTTGGAATAGTGGAAGTTATGAGAGCTATCGCGTTGATGCCTCAAGTCGACTTAGTGAAATCGCCGATAAGATTGGAGAGGTGCGTGAATAGTCATGAGCCTGTCCTCTTAGAGGAAGTCTTAAGTGGACTTAATTTGCATAGTGCTGCAAGGGTTGTCGACTTAACACTTGGTAGAGCGGGTCATAGTAGCGAAATTCTCAAACGTATTCCCCAAGGTCATCTCTATGGATTTGATCAAGACATTGTCGCCATCAACCAATCAAAAGCACGTCTTGATGCGATTGCAAAAAACTACACATTGATACATAACAATTTTGTTAATGTCAAAGATAGTCTCGACTATCTTGGTGTTAATAAAGTCGACGCGATTCTCCTTGATCTTGGTGTATCTAGTCCCCAATTTGATGAAGCGGGACGAGGATTCTCATACCGCTACGATGCACAACTCGATATGCGTATGGATCAAGATTACAATCATCTCACAGCGGAAATCATTGTTAACACCTATTCTTTACAAGAATTGACGAGGATATTCCGTGATTATGCTGAAAGTAAATATGCTGGTCGAATTGCCTTCAATATTGTTAAAGCGCGTGAGCTAAAACCAATTCGTACAACCTTTGAACTCGTAGACATCATTAAGAAGAGTTTGCCGGCTAAGGAATTAAGCAAAAAAGGCCATCCTGCTAAAACGATATTTCAAGCCTTACGCATTGTCGTGAATAACGAACTAGATGTCTTGGAAAAATGTTTGGTTCAAGCTCTGGATCTACTCGACATCAATGGCCGTCTTGCCGTCATAAGCTTCCATAGTCTTGAGGATCGCATTGTTAAAATTATATTTAAAAACATCACGACTGACCATCATGGACGTCGTGGACCTAGTCGCCATCCAAGCGAAGAAGTGGGTCCTGAATTTGCCTTAGTCAATCGCAAAGTCATTGTCGCCACTCCCGAAGAAAACCAACGTAACCCTCGCGCTACAAGCGCAAAATTACGAATCATAGAAAGAAAGCGAGGACATTAATATGATGAGAGACAAACTAATTAAGACCGGACACAAAGCCTGGTATTACCGTTTCAAAAAAGCCGGAGTTTTCACCGCTTTCATTGTCGCAGGTGGACTTGTAGCGATTTTACCCGCCCGCCAAATTTCTATTGAAATTCAAAATCTTCATGCACAACAAAACAGTGAAGAAAACACCGCAGAAACAGTGGATTCTAACGAAGAAACCAGTGTCTCATTGACAGGTGAACTAGACATATTTTAAACATTTAAAACTAGGAGCATTCCTAGCACTAAATTCAGGGCCAACTGACTCTCTCTCCTCCTTTGGCCCTTTTTTGTTTGATTTTTAGTATTAATTTAGTAGATATTAAGTTGAAGCGTTTAAAAAACATGTTTTTATCTCATTATTAGGAAATAAATGGTGTTTTCTTGTCAAAGCTAATTATATAAAGTATAATTACTAGTAGTTAAATAGATATTTTATGGATAAAGCAATCAATACTCTAGAAATCAGTCACAGTGGCGTCAAGCTCCTAGTTGGCTACCAAATTGAGCATAAACCAGTCGTCCTTTATGCCAATACTTTTAACTATGATCATTGTGTTAAAAATGGTGAGATTATCGAACCAAGCATTGTTGCGCAAGCAATCAAAGCTCTTGTCGAGAGCGCTCGTGAGATGCTCGATATTAAAATCGAAGAAGTCGTCTTATCGCTTCCCTCTATTGATCTAGAAATATTCGTTGGCCGCCAACAAACTAGTGTACTTGCTGCAAAAATTGATAAGGTTGATGTGACCAATGTTACGACGCTTTTACGCAAGTCAAAAATTGATGCGCAAAAACAAATTGTTTCGATTGTACCAATCAATTTCATTTTAGAGTCCGGTAAAATGTTTCATCACGCACCTATTGGTGAACCAAGTAGTCTTCTCTCGCTTGATGCCTTTTTACATCTTCTACCCTT
>CAYWQC010000065.1:0-6606 GCA_964460405.1 uncultured Staphylococcaceae bacterium
AGTAGTGCTTCTCTAACGAAGGGATAGGCACGTTCAACCTCTTCGCTGTCTCGGAGTATTCTCAGACAAATCTCGCCAATAAAATTAAGGACCGATAATTTATGATAGTCGTTCATTAATTTGTAATTTTTGCTAATTGCCTTGGCATGCGTTAATACAAGGCCGCTTTTACGTTCATCAAGTTCAGCTTCGATCAACGCATATAAGGTAACAATACCAGCCAACTTTGCAGTAGGCTTTGCTAAACCAACAGCTTTAAAAGAGACGACACTCTCACTCGATAGTGCGGTAATAATGTAGTCCTTCTCCCGATACGGAGTCATACGGAGAATGAGTAATTCCACACTAGCCCTTTCTTTCAAGACCAAGTTTAGCTAAGGTTTTGGGGTTATTCCGCCAGTTATCTTCTACTTTGACAAGAATTTCAAGTAGAACATCCCGATTGAGTATTTTCTTAAGATCATACTGACTTTGGAGACGAATTCGTTTGATCATCTTCGCGCCTTTGCCAATCAAAATTCCTTTTTGACTATCTTTTTCGACGATTAAATCACAATAGGCTTCGTAACCATGATTTGTTTCATTAATTTTTGTAACAATAACGGCAATACTATGTGGAACTTCTTGATGTGTTAAGTTGATGGCTTTCTCGCGAATCGCCTCACTAATTACAAAACTAAGATCTGATGTTGCTGTCGTTTCAGGGTCATAATAGTAGGGACCTTCTTCAAGTAAATCAAAAATTGAATCAATTAAATCATCAATATTAAAATTACGTATAGCTGAGGTTTCAATAATGGGTACATCTAAATAGATGCTACGATATTTTGCCTTGAGCTCCTCAACCATGACCGGTGTAGCTAGATCAATTTTATTAAAAACCACAATCAGAGGATGGTCAAATTTTAAGTGTTCGACTAAATATTCGTCGCCACCACCAAAAGGGACACTGGCATCGACAATTAAAACACTCACATCACTAGAACGAATGGTTTTATAAGCCGTTTTATTCAAAATATCTCCATAATGAACGTGAGGTTTATGAATTCCTGGGGTATCCACAAACACGATTTGACCCCGCTCTTCTGTGTAAATAGCCCTGATCGCATCAGCCGTTGTTTGTGGTTTAGAACTCACAATTGCGACTTTTTGCTTCATAAGCGCATTAATTATCGTAGATTTGCCAGCATTGGGACGGCCAACAAGAGAAACAAAACCACTTTTCATTATAAATCGCTATCATCAAAGGCGAACGGAAGTAATTCGCTCATATTAGTTGTTTGAATATCACCAGACAAGTTGGCCATATAAATCGGTGCTTTATTATTCATAAGTTCGCTCATCACTTGACGACAAGCCCCACATGGTGTAATCGGCTTTTCGGTGTCACCGATCACTGCTAAAGCCGCAATATCGTCTTTTTTGACACCATGATTATATGCATTATATAGAGCGTTTCTTTCTGCACACATACAGGAAGGATAAGCGGCATTTTCAATGTTTGCTCCCATATAGACATCACCACTCTTGGTGACGAGTGCCGCACCGACTTTAAATTTTGAATATGGTGAATAAGAATTCTCGCGTGCTTTCAAAGCTAGTTCTACTAATTGTTTTTCATTCATTTTACTTTCCTCTTTCCAATAATAATATCTTGAAGCGAAAACATTTTGGTCTCGTCTTCTTTGTCGATATGATCATAACCCAATAAATGTAATAGGCCATGGACAAACAAAAACCTCATTTCACGGTCAAGGTTATGATTATACTCTTTTGCTTGCTTGATGGCAACTGGTCCACAGATGATGATGGTACCTAAAATCCTTTTGATGCCGCCTCTAACGGTGACTTCACCTTCAAATTCATCATCGAGGGCAAAGCTGATGACGTCAGTGACACTGTCTTTTTGACGATATTCGCGATTTATTTGTCGAATATCCGTTTCGTTTACAATCAAAACCTCAACGATAAAATTACGGTCTCGCTTTAAATAATTGATGGTCTTTCGTAAATAATAATTAAAAGAATTCTCGTAACCATCAAAGGTCTTGTCTAGTCTGTTTTCATAATCTAATCTCATAAATTTCCTCAGTCATATGATAGCATAAATTACTCTTTTCTAGCTATTGTATCAATCTTAATTAGCGCGGTATAGTAACGACTAATACTAGCAGGAATCGACCACAATTGACTGAAATTGTGTTTAAGAAACAACATCATGAATAAATAAAAGAGTAGATAGTTCACAGTGTACACACGATTAATGAACATCATTATTAGTAATATGAAGAAAATTGAAATATTGAAGATAGTGTCAATGATGAATTTGCGTTGAATAAAGCTTTTTGTTCGTCGATTAATTTCAGCAATTCCTTCACTCCTTTTCATTTGCTCACTCACACTTTCTAGTTGTCGGTCAAAATGGCGATATTCATCATTGTCCTTTAATCTTCTTCGTTTTGCTAAAGTGAGACCTATGATAATAAATAATGGAACAACTAACAGCTTTAAATCATTGATTGCGATGATTCCCAAAATCATCAAACTGTTCAAAGCAGAGGTAATATGGGTTATGAACGGTGTAAATAAATCATGCTTTAATTCGTGTAAAGCCTGAAAATTGCATAAAAACGTTGACGATGATCCTCTATCTAGAAGTGGCGTAATCGCATCGTCATATTGACTATTCATATAAAATAGTCGCTGACGACTGAACACAAAAAATATAAAGCTGAAGGCACTGAGTATGATTGCATAGTGTAAATATTGCGGTTGATTAAAAGCGAACACGCCTAATACGAGCGCTAACAAAGAAAAGATATGAAAGATGACGAAGGTAAATAGTTGTGAAAAAATGAAGGGTCTCTTAATTAGCCGATCGCTATCTAGGACTTTTTTATACTGCGGCGTCTTCCCAATCACACACAAATAGTAACCTGTCATTTCCGCATAGATTTTTTCTCGGCTTGTGTAATAGCATCCAAAACCTGGATCGTTAACGATATAGCCTTTCCTATACTTTCTAATCAACATAAAATGAGTATGATTACTACATCTCGTTTGAATAATCATTAACCCTTTTTTCTTATAAAACTGGTCAAAGTCTTCGATTTTTCGACCTTGCAAAGCGAGACCATATTGATCACAAAATTGCTTAATCTTCAAAAAGTTATCCAAATCTTCGCTAATCATAAGGCGCAAAAACTCATAGTTGTGGAATGATTTTGCTAGAAGCATCCGTGTCACCATGTTCCCACACTGTTTATCGCTAGCTTGTTTAAGTAAGTATTGTTCCATTTGCGTTTCCTCATTTATAAATAGAATAAAAAAAAGATAAGTTTGCACTTATCTCATTTTTATAAATTGTTGTTCAACTAGCGTTTACGATTTTTACGACGGGCTTGTTCGGCTTTTAACTTCCGTTTCAATCCTGGCTTTAAATAATATTCGCGTTTTCTAGTTTCTGTTAAAACACCAGCTTTGTTGACTTGACGTTTAAAACGCCGAAGAGCATCATCTAATGTTTCGTTATCACGAACTGCGGTTTTTGGCATTTTCTCAACTCCAATCTTAAGCTAGTTGCTAACCATGATTGATTATAGAGAATCATTGAATTAATTGCAATATATTTCACCTAAAAACAGCTAAAGCACTCGTTTTCTTTAGTAATCAGAGTCGATTTTTTGATTTTGAACAAGTTTTACACCACTTGAGGTGCCAATTCTAGTAGCACCGGCATTAATCATCGCTTGCATTGTTTCAAGATCACGAACACCACCACTTGCTTTGACGCCAAGATCTGGTCCTACAGTTTTACGCATAAGCATAATGTCTTCAACAGTTGCTCCACCAGTAGAAAAACCTGTGCTTGTTTTTACAAAATCTGCACCAGCTTTTTTAGCAATTTCACATGCGCGAACCTTTTCTTCTTCAGTCAGAAGCGATGTTTCAATAATGACTTTTAAGGTTAATGGACCACATGCATCCTTGATTTGTCTGATTTCATCATAAACAAAGACATCATCCTTATCTTTGAGTTTAGAGATATTGATGACCATGTCTATTTCATTGGCACCATCTAAAATTGCCTCTTCAGTCTCACACACTTTTGCAACGGTTGAAGTAGCGCCGAGGGGGAACCCAATGACTGTACAAACCAAGACATCACTCTCGGCAAGGTGATAAGATGCTTCTTTAACAAAACCAGGATTTACACATACACTCATGAATTTGTGTTCAACTGCTTCTTGACAAAGTTTGACCACTTGTGCGCTAGTCGCATCAGCCTTTAGAAGGGTGTGATCGATAAATTTATTGTATTTCATAATTAAAACCTCTCTTGTTATTGTACTATATTTGCAATGATTATCACAAAATAAATAAAGGCACTTAATATCGTTGTCAGGCTGTAGACTTTTCTAGTGAGACTAAAATCACGTGGTGTCTTAGCAACAAAGTAAAACCCAAAAGGGAAAAGAAAAAATGTGAGCACCACTCGTCCTATGGATGGATAATCGTTGGGATCGAGCTTGGATGGGATATCATCACGTTTTTTCATATCATTATTATAAAAGAAAAGTTGAGGATTACTCAACTTTTGTGTCTTCAACTTTAGCTTTAGCGGTTTTGCTAGGCGCTTTTTTAGTTGTCGTCTTTTTTGTAGTTTTCTTAGCTTCAGTTTTCTCGTCGTCTTTTTTTACTGTTTTCTTTACAGTCTTCTTTACAACTTTCTTTTCTTCGGCTTTTTCTTCTACTTTTTCAACTTTTTCAACTTTTTTTGCTTTTTTAGCCTTCGCTTTAACGGTTTTCTTAGGTTCTACCGCTTCTTGTTCATCAGCGATAGCTAATTTTCCACCGTAAAAGTGACACTTAGGACAAACATGGTGGGACTTAATTAGAGCACCACAATTTGGACAGGTAACTAGACCTGTAACATGTAATTTAAAGTGAGTACGACGTAAGCGTTTACGTGTTTTTGAAGTTCTTCTTTGTTGAATTGCCATTTTATATTCCTCCTCTTATGAATACTAACGTATTATAGTGATAATTTTAAAAGAAATCAATATATTTTTGACATTTTATCAAAAAAGTGATAAAGACATCATTTTATGAGCTTAAAAGTGTGCTAACACTCGAGGAATTAAAACGCACATTAACAACTTGATGGGAAATGTCATGCGATGAACTGATTTTGACTAACATGTAGTTAGAACTATGACCAACATAAACGCCTTCTTTTTTATCATAAGTTTCGACCAAAACCTTGATAACTTGATCATCAAAACGATTGTAATATGATCTTTTCAAAGTTTCTGAGAGTTGGATGAGTTCGTGTACGCGCGCCTTCTTAATCGCGGGGTCAACCTGATTTTTCATACGCGCAGCAGGCGTTCTGGTTCTTACACTATAAGGAAATACATGCAGTTCCGCGAAATTGACCTGTTTGATGGTATTAGCAGTCTCATTAAAGAGGGCATCGGTTTCACCAGGAAAACCAACAATCACATCGCATGTAATGGCGATTTCAGGCATTAATTCACGTATGCGATTAATCTTATTAATGAATTGCTCGATAGTGTAGTGACGATTCATTTTTGCCAGTATTTCATTACTTCCTGCTTGCAAAGGGATATGGAGATGTTGGGCCATCCTATTATCATGTTTCATGAGCTGTAAAAGTTCATCAGTGATCTCGTTTTCTTCGATTGAAGAAATTCGCAAACTATAAAGATGAGGGCAAGCGTGTAGAATATCCTTAACAAGCTGAGTGAAATTATAGTCTGTTAAGTCACGGCCATATCCACCTGTATGAATACCGGTTAAAACAATTTCTTTGTAACCTTTATCAACCAACGATTTTGCTTCTTTAATGACCTCTTGTGGTTGGCGGCTACGTAGTCGACCTCTTGTAAGAGGAATGATACAAAACGTACAAAAGTTATCACAGCCATCTTGAATTTTTAGGTAAGCACGGGCGTGACTCGTCACACTCGTGTATTTGAGTTCTTCATAACTAAAATGACGTGCATCTTTTTCGACTTCGACAATTTGCCGTCCACTCAATTGATGTTGTTTTACTAAATCAACGATTTTATGACGATTTGATGTGCCAACAACTACATCTATTTCAGGAATCTCTGCCGCTAAGTTTTGATTGATTTGACTATAGCAACCCATGACAACAATGGTTGCTTCGGGATGCTTTTTGATGAGGCGACGGATTTGTTGTCGTGATTTTTGGTCACTAGTTGACGTGACGCTACATGTATTGACAAGGGCAATATCAACTGCTTCTCCCTCTGAAGATGGGTGTAAACCTAACGCCTTAAAATTTTCAGCTATGGCGTCAGATTCATATGCATTGACTTTGCATCCTAAAGAAATGATTTTATAAGTATGATTGCGAGTGTTCATCATTTACCTCTTTAATAGTAATTAAGCGATTTTTAAAGACTTGTATATACGGCGATATAATTTTTCACTGATGAAGCGATTCATAAATAACGCATCAACAAAAGCTATCTTATCATTTTTGTAGTAGTGGTTAACAACATTACTAAGTCTTTTAATGATATTTTCTGTCTCAATATGTTTAATACCGCGATC
>CAYWQC010000066.1:0-6456 GCA_964460405.1 uncultured Staphylococcaceae bacterium
AAGGGCAAATTATCTTTATTGAAATTGTGTTTATATTTTCTACTCATGATTTTCAACATGAGAATGAATGGCTTTTGATTCTCATTCGTATTATAAAAAGACAATTTAATCCACAAAGTTCAAAACCAAAAACTGCAATAAATTCATCCTCAAAGGTGAGTTTTTTAAAATTATGGTAAACTAAATATGTTATTTAACATAAGGAACAATTTATGCTCATTATCAAAGAAGTCACCACTAAGCGTGACAAAAAGAAGTTCATTCAATTTCCCGTTCGTCTATTCGCCGGCGTTGCCCCCTTTACACCCTACATTTTTGAGGATGAAATGGCCAATCTTACACCGCGGAAGAACCCGGCTTCAGCCTGGTGCGATTTTAAGTTATTTCTTGCTTACAAAGACAAGCAAATTGTCGGTCGGATTTGTGGCATTATCTCACACTACGCTAATGATAAATACAAACAAAAGCGCGTGCGATTTAATCGGATTGATATGATCGATGATCTTGCCGTCACGAAGGCGCTTATTACCGCTGTGGAAACTTGGGGTCGCCAAAACGGCATGGATGAAATCGTCGGTCCTCTTGGCTATAGTGATCAGGATAAAGAAGGATTACTAGTTGAGGGTTTTGACTACCCAAATATGTTTGCGACTTTCTATCATTTTCCTTACTATAAGTCTCATCTAGAAGCATTAGGTTTTATTCCTGATGCACACTGGGTTGAACACCGTATTTATATTCCTAAAACATTAGATGAACGTTATGAAAAACTGCAAAGTTATATTTGTGAAAAATATGATGTTAAGATACTAAAACTTAAAAATAAGCGGCAATTAAAGCCGTATATTGTTAAAGTATTATCCCTCGTTAATAAGGCGTATGATCACCTTTATGGTTATGTGCCTATGAGTGAAAATCTCATGGGTTTACTTGCCAAACAATACCTCCCGCTTCTTAATATTCGCTACACGAATATCATCGTCAATCAGCACGGAGAAGTTGTTGCCTTTGGTATCTCGATTCCTTCGCCTGTATTTGCCCTAAAAAAAATACGGGGTCGACTGTATCCATTTGGCTTTCTAAGCTTTCTTCGGGCATTAAAAAAGTCAAAACAACTTGATCTACTCCTTGTTGCAATCGAGCCTGAACTCAAAAATAGTGGCATCATTAATCTGGTACTAGGACAAGCCATTCAGCACGCCATCGAAGACGGCATTGAATATGCCGAGACCGGTCCGCAATTACAAGACAATTTACAGGTACAAAACCTATGGAAAAAATTTGAATTTGTTCAACATAAAAAAAGAGTGTGCTTCGTGAAAGCCATCGAGGAGGTTAGTGATGAAAAAAATCATGCAATTAATTGAAAACTTTAATACAGAAAGAGACTGGCATCAGTTCCATACGCCTGCCAATCTTGCTAAATCCATTGTCATCGAAGCAGGTGAATTACTAGAGTTATTTCAATGGCAAGAAGACCCTAAGTCTATGAGTGATCTTAAAGATGAACTTGCTGATGTCCTTTCTTATGCCTTGATGTTAGCGAGTCATTATCAACTAGACCTTGAACAAATTCTTGAAGACAAGATTGCTAAAAACGCGCTCAAGTATCCAGTTGACAAGGCCAAAGGTAAGGCCGATAAATATGATGAATTTACCCAAGAATAAAAGGAGGAAATATGGCCAAAATCAAAGTAAGCATTATTAATCCCACAACCCTAAAGTTAGAAGAAAAGGGTGAGATTGGTGACACCATTGACTTACGGGAAATCCAATCAGTGGATACAAATCCAATTCTAACGCGCATTAAAATGGCAGAGGATGAGGTGTATCAAAACCTCATCGCAAATGAGGTCAGGCAACAAAACAACCTTAAACAACTTGCCCTTAAGGAACAAGAAACAAAATTTAGCGAAACCTTATATGCCCTTAAACAAGAAAAGGAACAATTAGCAGCTCAAATCAATGAGCAAAAGGCAATTTTTGAGCAACAAATGGCCAATGCCCTTCTGCAAAAGACCGCGGAAAAAACACAAGAGTTCAATCAAATGATTGCCAAGAAGGATGAGGCGATTGTTCGCCTTGAACAACAAATAAAGGCCATCAACGATCAACAGTCGCTGCTTGTTGAAAAAGAAAAAAACGCCATTAAATCTTCATTTGATTTACAAATAAGTGCAAAAGATAAAGCCATTGTTGAATTGCAAAGTGAAATACAACGTCTTCGTTTCACAGAAAAAGACCAACTCAATGAAAAGGAGAGTCAACTTAAACTATTGAGTGAAACACTTAAAAACAAAGATGATGTTTTAAAAAATGAATTAGAAAAACAAAAAATGGCTTTAGAACTATCATTCAAGGACGCACTCAATTTAAAAGAGACGGAACTATTACAGCTGAGATCAGCCAAATCAAGTTTGCAAGTCAAAATGCTTGGTGAAGAACTAGAGAAATGGTGTAACAGTGAATATGAAGCGTTTGCCCTATCTGGTTTTGAAGATTGTAAGTGGTATAAAGATAACGTTGCTATCAAAGATTCACCCGATCAAAGAGCGACAAAGGCTGATTATATTTTCGAAGTGTATGCTAACGCAAAGCGCCAAAGTGAAGACAAACTCATCACTGTTGTTTGTGAGATGAAAAATGAATCGCCTGACACGAAGTCTAAAAAGAAAAATAGTGACCACTATAAAAAGCTCGACGATGACCGTCGTAAGAAAAACGCCCAATATGCCTTACTTATTAGTGAGTTGGAGTGGGATACCATTAATGACGCGCCTATACGTAAGGTCAGTGACTACGAAAACATGTACATGGTAAGACCTGCCTACTTTATTAGTTTTCTTTCACTGTTAAAATCATTAGCGAAAAAATATAAGGATCTTCTTGGTGAACACCAAAAAGCTGATGCCCTATTTAAGGACAGCCAAGACATTCTCGCTGAGTTTGATAAATTTAAGGATACCTATCTTGATAAACCGCTTAATAGTCTTGTTAAGGATGTCGAATCAATTAAATCAGAAGCGCAAAAATCTTACGATGCTTCTTATAAAATCTTAGGTCTTGCCGACACAATCATCACCAATAAGGTTGAAACAATCCGTCAAAAGATTGAACGATTTGATATTAAAAAAATCGCCAAGAAAATTGATAAAGTTGGCTGATATGATTAGCTTTATCAATATCACACAATTAGTATAAAATATAAGTGAGGTAATAACATGTTAAACATTGGTACTAAAGCTCCCGGTTTTAGTCTTCTGGACAAAGATCAAAACATTGTCAGTTTACGCGATTTTGCGGGTAAAAAAGTGATTCTCTATTTTTATCCAAAAGACAATACGTCAGGGTGTACATTACAAGCACAAGGTTTTCGCGATCACTATGATGAATTTCAAAAACTTGATGTTGTTGTCATTGGTGTTAGTAAAGATTCAGTTAGATCCCATCAAAAGTTTTGTCGCGATCATGAATTGCCCTTTATTCTCCTTAGTGACGAAGAGCGCAAGACCCTGGCGGCCTATGAGGTGACAAAAGAAGCGAGCATGTATGGAAAACCAGTTCTAAAAACATTAAGAACAACATTTTTAATCGATGAAGCCGGCCTCATTGAATACATTTGGCCTGATGTAGACCCTGCTATAAACGCCGAAGAAATATTGGATTATTTAATTAAGCATCAATAAGCGTACTCGTTTTGCTGTTGATAGGAGGCATATATGTTCAAGTTATATTGTCGCATTTATCAGTTTGTTATTCGTATTGTTTCGCCATTTTTAAGGTGGCGGCAGCCGACGATTCTCCATTCTTATCTAGAAGTTGTAAACACACTCAAAGCTAAGGGAAAAACACGTGTTTTACTCGTTAGTGATAAGGGGCTTGCGCGATTAGGGCTTTATGATGACCTAGTACACACGATTGAACGTAATGGCATTGATGTCACTATTTTTAATGAGGCAACACCTAATCCGACGATTAGCCAGGCTGAAGCAGCACTGGAACTTTATCGTCATCAACACTGTCAAGCCATCATAGGTTTTGGTGGTGGTTCACCACTTGATGTTGCCAAGGTTGTCGCTGCTAAAGTAGCACGGCCAAATAAACCCATCGCTAAGATGAAGGGAATTTTAAAAGTTCATGGCAAAATTCCCCTGCTTATTGCCGTGCCAACGACAGCAGGAACAGGCAGTGAGGCCACTCTTGCTGCAGTTATCATTGACGAGAAGACAAGGAGTAAATATGCGATTAATGATCCGAGTCTTTTCCCTCATTATGCCCTCCTCTTTCCTCAATTAACCGTCGGCCTTCCTGCCCATATTACCGCTGAAACGGGAATGGACACACTGACGCATGCAATCGAAGCATATATTGGTAAAAGTAATACAAAACTGACAAGAACTAAAGCCATCAATGCTGTGCATCTTGTGTTTAAATATCTGCCAACTGCCTATCAACAACCAAGTGATTTAAAGGCCCGTAAAATGATGCAAATTGCCGCCTATGATGCCGGTGTTGCCTTTACAAGAGCTTATGTGGGAAACATCCATGCGCTCTCTCATCCACTCAGTGCTTTTTATGGTCTTCCTCACGGAAAGACGAACGCAACAATTTTGCCGTATGTCCTTGAGGTATATGGGAAGAACGTCTATCGTTCCTTGGCTGACCTTGCCCGCAAGGCTGAGTTAATTGACAACAAGGATGACGAGCAGGCCGCCTTAGCGTTTTTACAAATGATTCGTGATCTTAATGTTAATCTTGGGATTCCAAACACGATTAAAGAAATAAAAGATGAGGATTTAAAAGCGTTATCCGCGCATGCTTATCATGAGGCGAATCCCCTCTATCCAGTCCCAGTGATATTCAATCAACAACAATTTATTGACATGTATTTGAAAGTGAGAGGATAACAATGAAAGATATCATTCAACAACAAAGACAATTATTTAACAATGAACATCCTTTTAGTGTCGACAGACGAGCGAAGATGCTCACGCGGTTAAAACAGGCAATCAAGGCGCATGAAGAAGACATATTTGCAGCTTTATATGCGGATTTACGTAAGAGTAAGGCTGAAGCTTTTATGACGGAAGTCGGCCTTGTTTATGAAGAGATTAACCATGCCCTTAAACACTTAAAAAAATGGTCTCGACCTAAGCGAGTTAAAACGAGTCTTGCTCAATTTCCTGCTAAAGCTCGCCTTGTTGCCGAACCCTATGGACAAGTACTCATTATGAGCCCTTGGAATTATCCATTTATGCTGACAATAGTGCCAATGGTAGGTGCCCTTGCCGCCGGTAATGTTTTGATTATCAAACCAAGTGCCTATGCCCCGCATATTGCTAAAGTGATGCAAAGTATTGTCACTGATGCCTTTCCTCTTAAAGAAGCGATTCTATTTCTTGGTGGGCGTAGTGTCAATGAGGAGATTTTAACGTATCAGTTCGATTACATATTTTTTACGGGAAGTCTTAATGTTGGCAAAATTGTCATGCATAAAGCGAGTGATGATTTGACTCCTCTAACCCTAGAATTGGGTGGTAAATCACCTTGTATTATTGTTGGCGATGCCGATTTAGAACTCGCCGCTCGGCGGATTGCGTGGGGGAAACTCATTAATCTTGGTCAGACTTGTGTGGCACCAGATTATTTGATTGTTGAACGGAAAAATGAAAAAATCATCGATCTCATTAATGAAAAATTCGCCCTAAGTCAAGAAGAATTACTCACGCTCCCTAAAGTCATTAATGAAAAGCATTACTTGCGTCTCAAAGCTTATTTACAAGAACTTGGTCTTGAACGTTATGACGATGCGCATCAATTAATCTATCCAACCTTAGTAAAAATGCCCGCACTTGATAGCCAAGTTATGCAAGAAGAAATATTTGGTCCAATCTTACCAGTCATGATTGTTGATCATCTTGAAGAGGTTAAGACCTTTGTTAATAATCGCCCTAAACCACTAGCAATGTATGTGTATAGTGATGATAAAAAGGCCATTGATTTCTTGCTTCACCATACGAGTAGTGGCTCCTTTACAGTCAATGACAATCTCATGCAACTTGCGTCATCTTATCTTCCCTTTGGCGGGGTTGGTGAATCGGGAATGGGTAGTTATCATGGCCATCACTCGTTTATGACATTTTCACATCAAAAGAGTGTCCTATATAAGAGTAAGATGTTCGATCTCAAATTCCGCTATCGAAAAGATGAATCTGCTTACCGAATGGCTAAAAAGATTATTCGTAGTCGCTAGTTATGCTTGTCTCATTAAAGTGATAAGAAACCCTTATATAGGGTTTTTTATATTTCGACTAAAAAGCCCCTTTTCCGGCGTTTTTAACTGACAAATTATGTTGAAATATCACAATATTAAAGCGTACAACATTGTCAATTAAAAACCAAAATTAAAGCGCATTTAAGCATTATAACTTCGACTGATATTTTAAAAATAAAATT
>CAYWQC010000067.1:0-6437 GCA_964460405.1 uncultured Staphylococcaceae bacterium
AAAGTACAGTAAATACTTATGGCACAATTTCTTACCAATAAAAATCACCAATTTCTTAATTATTTAAAGCAAGAATTACATGATTGCGATAGTTTTGCATTTTCGGTAAGTTTTATCAAAAATGCAGGACTTGAGTTGTTTGAAAAAGAATTAATTATGGCCTTGGAAAAGGGTGTAAGTGGAAAAATCATTACTTCAACCTATCAGAATTTCACAGATATTGCCTCCCTAACGAAATTTTTAGCATGGCAAAAACAATATCCTAATTTTTCTGTAAAAGTTGATATTGCTCCATTAGGAGATCGTGGATTTCACTCTAAGGGTTATGTTTTTGAGTATGATGACAAGCACGTTATTCTAATAGGATCAACAAATATAACAAGCTTTGCCCTATTGAGAAATGTCGAGTGGAATGCACGTATTGTCGCTACAAAGCCCGATAAATTTACGCGGGAGATCTTAAACGAATTTAAAAATTTATGGCTAGAATCATCATTTCTTACACAAAAGTTAGTTGATGATTATGCATTCAATCAATCCTTTGCCATGGATCAATGGGATATGGATTATTTTACAATTTTTAATCAAATCGAACCTAACTTTATGCAAAGGAAAGCACTGAAAGAACTCGCGAGAATTCGGGGTTTAGGGGTTAATAAAGCCCTCATTGTTTCGGCAACCGGCTCCGGTAAGACATATCTTTCAGCGTTTGATTCTAAAAACTTTGGTGCAGAAAAATTATTATTTGTTGTTCATAGAGAGACCATTTTAAAGGATGCAATGGAGACTTTTAAAAAAGTGTTTGGTAATAGTCGTACTTATGGTTTTTATACAGGAAATGAGAAGAACGTCGACGTCGACTTTCTATTTGCCACTAATATTATGTTGGGCAATACTTTAGATAGATTTGATAAAACACGTTTTGATTACATTATTCTTGATGAATGTCATCATGCTACGACGAAGACATATCGTCAAATAATGACACATTTTGATCCACGATTTTATTTGGGATTAACTGCGACACCTGAACGTATGGATAATCAAGATGTGTTTTCACTTTTTGATAGAAATGTGCCATATGAACTACGACTGCGTGAAGCGCTTGAAAACGATTTAATCGTTCCCTTTAAATATTATGGTATTCGCGATGAGTTTGTCGATTATAGTAGTCGTAATAGATCATTGTTGAAAGAAATGACGTCTAGCGATCATTGTGACTTTATTGCCGAACATATTGAGGGTCATCGGCCTAATGGTAAGTTGAAAGCGTTGGTTTTCTGTCGGTCTATCGAACATGCCGAACAAATGGCGAATCAATTTAATCAATTAGGATACCACGCGGCATTTTTGGTTGGTCGTCACGATGTCAATGCTCGCAAAATTGCCTTCAATCATCTTCAAGATGATAACCATTCTCTTGAATTATTGTTTTCTGTTGATTTACTGAATGAAGGTGTTGACTTGCCTGCGGTCAACATGGTTGTGTTTCTTCGCCCCACAGAGTCATCGACTATTTTTATCCAGCAATTAGGACGGGGATTGAGAAAGTTTCCTAATAAACAATATTTGACAGTGCTTGATTTCATTGGCAACTCTTATGAACGTAGCGTGCAAATAGCAATTGCCTTAGGCTCATTATCAAAAAGCAATGTCATCGAAAAACAATTATTAGTTGACTATATTCGTGATGATTTCAGCGCCTTAAATCTACCTATTGAGATTCATTTAGATCCATATACTAAAGATGAAATTTTAAAATATGTTGAAAAAACTAATTTTAATCGCCTTGATTTTTTGAAACAGGACTATTTAAACTTTAAGAAAATCATTGGGGTATCAACTTTTGTTAAACATATCGACTTCTTAAATAATGAGTATGCACCCGATTTACTGAGATTTATCAAAACATCTTTGAACAAGGATGGAGCCGGCTACCTTACCTTCTTGAAAAAAGTCGAAGATATAGTCCCGGAATTTCGAGATGTAGAATGTGTTGTTTTGAAACGACTCTCAGCATTACTTCCGCTTGTTAGACCATACGAGTTTGCGATTATAAAGGCACTTTTAGAACACGGACCATTATCACGGCTGGCATTAAAAGATGAAGTTTTTCAACATTGGCCACTCTCAGATGAACACTTAAATCATGCACTTGATCACCTTTGTAATAAGTTCCATTCAGATAATGAACGGAAGAAAATACAGCCATTAGTCAAGGTTTCAAATGATAGTGTGTCTCTAGGATTTGAAGTTTCAAGTAAGAGTTACCGTGATTTCCTCTTAGATCTACTCGACTATGGTCTTGGACGATATCTCACTGAATTTGGTAATCAACAAGTCGGCCTTCTTGAATTCCACAATTATACAACTGAACAATTTATGTTAATGACCTTACAAAAGTCTTTACGTTATTTTAAAGGGACTAGATTTGATGATGATGGGAAAACTTATATTTTAGCAGGTCTAAAAAAGGATTTAGATGAAGACCATCATCTCAACTATAAAGACCGATTTATTGATGCTCGTACGTTCCAGTGGGAAAGCGAAACAAATTGCACACTAACAAATAAGACGGGATCGAAAGTGCTGAATACTAAAAAAGCGCATTTATTTATTAGAAAAATGAAACAAGAAGATGGAATTTTGATGCCTTACACTTATATAGGAACAGGAAGTTTTACGCGAATACGACCCTCTGATAACATTAAAAACACACTCCTTGTAGACATTGATCTAGATAAGGAAGTCCCTCAGTATTTACATTATGATTTTCAAATAAACAATAGTTGACAACACAAAAGGCTTTACTTATACTGAAAATACCATAAAGAGAACGGCTAGAGACAAGCTCCAAACCGTCAGCAACCTACTTGAGCAACAAGAAAGGTGCTAAAGCTTGAATGATGGGAAACAGATATCATTTATCTTAAGTGAAAATCGATGATTTGTAACTCCCATCCGATGGGAGTTTTTAATTACTCCTCTTTATGGAAGAAACTATATCACATAAGGAGGTAATAAGTGTTATGGTATTTCCATTTGGTGAACATCCACCTAAAAAAGACGAAAAGAGGATCATGTTTGATTTTGTTGTTGCGAAATCAGAAAAAGAAGCACTTAATCTTATTGAGTATTTAAAGTATGAGGAGGGCTGCAGGAATAGATATGATATACCCCCTGAGTCGATGGTAGGCAAATCAATTGCGATTGATTTATTCCATCGTCCACATAAATCGTTTGGTTTTACCGGTATTTATGTGCATGCAGCGCAACAATATCATGGTGCGAAAACATTCTATCGTGTCGATTCCTTTATCAAATATCGTCGCCATCTATCACTAAATTAAACATTTTGATACAATGTTTAGTATGAACAAGAAAACCGAGCGTATTATCATCATTATACTGATTGCTCTTATTGCTTTAAGTGCAATAGGCACTAGTATTTATTATATAATTCAGGCGATTATTCAACTATTCAATTGAGACGATTTACAACTTCAAAAGGTCGTGGTATATTAGCGTCATGGGAAATGATGTCCTTCCCTAGTGCAAACTAAAACTGCGTTTAGAGCTGATGACGTCTACTGTTTTAATAGTAGCGTCGTAGCTCTATTTTTTATGGAAAAGAGGATGAGATGGTATTGAGTTTAGGACTGATTTTATCACTAGGTTTCCTTGGTGGATATGTTTTCTCAAAAATAAGAATACCTGGTCTTGTGGCGATGATGATTGTGGGTTTTGTGATTGGTCCCTATTTTCTTAATCTTATTGACCCACATATATTAAATATTTCAAGTGAACTTCGTCAGATTGCTCTGATGATTATTTTGACTCGGTCGGGTTTTAATCTTGATTTTGCAGGATTAAAAAAGATTGGACGTCCCGCAATTTTGCTAAGCTTTATCCCCGCAACATTGGAAATTATTGCCATAAGTGTTGCCGCTCATCTCCTACTTGGACTTAGTATATTTGAAGCGATGTTATTAGGAACTGTTATTGCCGCTGTGTCTCCTGCTGTTGTATCACCACGGATGATTACCCTCATTGAAAAAGGGTATGGGGCCAAAAATGGCGTAGCTAAACTTGTGTTAGCGGGTTCTTCGATTGATGATATTTATGTGATTGTGCTTTTTTACACATTTTTGGGCTTTGTGGAGACAAATTCATTACAGGCAAGTGCCTTAGTTAATATTCCCCTTTCCATATTTTTAGGTATACTTTTAGGGGTAAATGTTGGCTACCTCATTTCAATTTTATTTAAACACACACATTTCGCAACAAGTGTGAATGTTGTACTTGTGTTATCCTCATCATTTTTGATGGTGGGACTCGAACAAATACTTAAACCTTACTTGGCAATTTCCTCCCTTCTTGCAGTCATTGTTGTCGCCATAGTTTTGTTGTGGCGTAATCGTGAAAAAGTCAAGAGACTCAATCGTGCTTATCAGCATCTTTGGACGGTCTTTGAAATCATTCTCTTTGTCTTAGTTGGAGCTAAACTTGATCTAAATTATGCACTCATTAACCTTGGCCCAGCTTTGCTTGTTTTATTCGTGGGGCTCTTATTTAGGAGTTTGGGTGTGTATGTGTCTGTTCTTTGGACCGATTATAATCGGAGAGAAAAGTTGTTTATAATGCTCGCCTATTTGCCAAAGGCGACAGTACAAGCATCGATAGGTGGAATAGCCCTATCCTTAAACTTACCAAGTGGCTCTATTATCTTAACAGTCGCAATCATTGCAATTCTTGTGACCGCTCCATTAGGTGCCTTTCTTATTGACTTTTTAGGGCCACGTCTCCTCAAAATAGACGGGCAACATGAAAGAGAGTTAACAATAGAAAATGGATAATGCTAACTTTTTCGCCATATTTTTTTAAAATATCCCGTATTTGTGTATAATAAATTTGATACTTGATGAGCAAGTCGTCAAAAAAGGACATTAACATATGAAAATTTCCAAAATTGTATATAAAAAACCAAGCGAAGTCGCCAAGATGAAACGCTTTGATCTTGTTTCTCCTCCCGAAAAGCAGAGGTCGTATTTGACCCCTGTTGCCTGGTTATTGAGTCTTCCAGATCTCTTAAAATATGGAGCAAAAATCACCAAGAAAAATATGGAAGGATTAAAACCTCCCTATATTTTATTAGCAACCCATAATGGTTTCTTTGATTTTAAGATGGCCACTAAAGCTATTTTTCCCCATAAGGCTAATTATATTGTCGCTGTCGATGGTTTTATTAATCGTGAAGGAATCATGCGCAAAGTTGGTTGTTTTGGTAAACGTAAATTTATTCAAGACATGGCATTAATCAAACAAATCAAACATAGTCTATTTGTTAACAAAACGATACTAATGATCTATCCAGAAGCCCGTTATTCGATGACCGGCACTACGGAAATGATGCCAGAAAGTTTAGGAAAAATGATGAAGATGGCGAAGGTGCCTGTTGTCACCCTTGTTAGTCATGGCCATCATCTCCTCCAACCCAACTGGAATTTAAGTAATAAGCGCAAACTGAAAACAACAGCGGATATGACACAAATACTCACAGCGGAAGATTGTGAAACATTGAGTGTTGATGAAATCAATCAACGGATCAATCAGGCTTTCGTCTATGATGATTATCAATGGCAATATGACAACAAAATCCATATTAAGAAGAAAACTCGCGCGGAAGGCATTCATAAAATTCTTTATAAATGTCCTAGCTGTAAGGGCGAGGCTTGTATGCACTCCAAGGATCATACTGTTTATTGTCAATCGTGTGGCAAAACCTATGAAATGGATACGCTTGGACGCTTAAAGGCAACACTCGGTAAAACTGAATTCGAACATATCCCTGATTGGTATGAATGGCAACGTGACGAAGTGCGTAAGGAAATTGCAGCAGGCACCTATCACTTTGAACATGAAGTTGACATCGATTCACATCCCAATAGTACGGGATTCTATCGTTTTGGTAAGGGAAAACTTATCCATAATATGAATGGTTTTCTCGTCACAGGGCAATGGGGAGATGAGGCATTTGAACTGAAGAAGACCCCTCTAGAAAACTATGGTACCCACATTGAGTTTGCCTACTATGGTAAGGGTGACGCGATTGATATATCGACCAGTAATGATAGCTATTGGATGTTATCAAAAGATAAGGACTACCTGGTTGTCAAAGTTCATTTTGCGGTTGAAGAATTATATAAGTACAATATCGCCAAACAAAAATAACTCCCGATGGGAGTTTTTTTGATGGACCACTTTGATATCGCTTGTTGTTAGACATAAAAGTGCTACAATTTATTTATGAAGAGGAGATTTCATAAATATGGCAAATAGACGTGATGGATTTATCAAACGCACCCAATTTAAAATCGATAGTATCATTCGTGCCACTATCAAACTCATATCAACGCACCCAATCAATTTAATTAGGA
>CAYWQC010000068.1:0-6436 GCA_964460405.1 uncultured Staphylococcaceae bacterium
GCCACAAAGGTTTCAATGCTTTTTTGAATAAAGCGTTTGAGTGGTCGCGCTCCATAATCAGGAGCATACGCTTTTCTAAGAACAAAATCGACAATATCATCGGTGTAGCCGACATTAACACCCTGCTTTTTCATCGTCACCATTAACTCGTCGAGAAGTTTACGAACGATACGAGCTTGCGTATCTTTATCAAGAGGACTAAACGAGACCACTTCATCAATACGATTGAGAAATTCAGGCTTGAAACTGACTTTGAGTAAGTCGTTCACTTTGTCAGCTTGATTATTAAGAAACAGTTCACTACCAAGATTACTTGTCATAATGATGATGGTGTTTTTAAAATTGACAACACGTCCTTGGGAATCGGTTAAGCGACCGTCATCAAGAATTTGTAGTAAAAGATTAAACACTTCGTGATGTGCCTTTTCAATTTCATCAAAAAGAATAATTGAATATGGGGCACGGCGAACCGCTTCCGTCAATTGACCACCTTCATCATAACCGACATAACCTGGAGGGGCACCAATCAAACGTGATACTGAAAACTTTTCCATATATTCACTCATATCAATGCGAATGACATGACGTTCATCATCAAATAGAGCCTCAGCAAGTGCCCGCGAAACTTCGGTCTTGCCCACACCCGTTGGTCCGAGAAAAAGAAAACTACCAAGAGGACGATTTGGATTGTTTAAACCCGCTCTTTGGCGAATAATAGCGTCACTAACTAGGCGTAAGGCCTCGTCTTGACCAAGAACACGCTTCTTTAGTGTGTCAAAAAGTTGTAACACTTTTGTTTTTTCACTTTCCAAAATTTTAGCAAGAGGAATTTTGGTATTACGAGAAATGACCCGGGCCACTTCTTCTTCCGTCACTGTCTCCTTTAATAAGCGATTATCCTTAGTTTCGGCTTGAATTGTAAGCAGTTTTTTCTCTAAGTCAGGAATGTCTTTATATTGAAGCGTACTTGCTTTTTGATAGTCACCTTCATTAAAAGCAACACTAAGATTAAACTTAGCCGTTTCCAAATCTTTTTTTACTTGACTGAGGTCGCTTAATTCATGGCGTTCTTCATCCCATTGTTTGCTAAGTCTGGCATCTTCTTTTTTTAAAGCATTAATCTCGACCGACAGTTTTTCTACGGTAGCACGACTGAGTTCATCCTTTTCTTTACTAAGCGCGACCTTTTCAATTTCTAATTGCCGTAATTTTCGTCTAATTTCATCAAGTTCTACGGGTAAACTTTCGACTTCAACCCTGATAGCACTGCACGCCTCATCAATCAAATCGAGTGCCTTATCTGGCAAATAGCGGTCAGTGATATAACGATCACTAAGTAAAACGGCATTAACAAGCGCGGAATCACTAATCTTGACGCCATGATGGGTTTCATATCGTTCTTTTAATCCCCGTAAGATTGAAATGGTATCTTCGACAGTGGGTTCATGAACGATGAGGGGTTGGAAACGTCTTTCTAAAGCACGATCCTTTTCGATATAGTTGCGATATTCATTGAGAGTCGTCGCTCCAATTGTATCAATCTCACCGCGGGCAAGTAAGGGCTTAAGGAGGTTGCCTGCATCCATGGCACCTTCGGTACGACCTGCACCCACAATCATGTGGATTTCATCAATAAAGAGAATGATTTTATGATCACTTTCTTTGATTTTTGTTAAAACAGCTTTGAGTCTCTCTTCAAATTCACCACGAAACTTAGAGCCGGCAACGAGCGCTCCTAGGTCAAGTTCATAAACCTGCTTATCCTTCAATGATTGGGGAACATCACCACCAACAATTCGTTGGGCAAGGCCCTCAATAATAGCAGTCTTACCAACGCCTGGTTCACCAATGAGAATGACATTGTTTTTAGTCTTTCGTGCTAGTATTTGAATAATGCGACGAATTTCTTCGTCACGACCAATCACAGGATCAGATTTATTTTCTTTGGCGTCCTTAGTGAGAAAACGCCCGAATTTATCAAGAATTTTTTTATCGTTTTTATAATCAGGAAAAATATTATCCATCATAATAATGACCTCCTTTGGCACTTAAAAAAGACAAGTGCTAACACTATTATATCGTGTCATTAGCACTTGTCAATATAGACTGCTAAAATTTTGAATTATGTCGTCGGCGTCACGTAAATTTGTGCCCACCCGTAGTTGTCCCAGAAGACAACATATAGATCATACGTCCCTGCAAGCTTAAATTCTAAACTGCCGAGTGGTGTCGGATTTGTAAACTTGTAATAGTATCCACCCTCTCCTGTAATACCACTTTCATCATATCCATTAACTTTGAGGTAGTCGTTGCTGACATTCGTCCCACCGCTTGAGAGTGTATAACCAATCCCATCATTCTTACCAGACAGGTAGGAAGGTAGTGTATCATCACCTAATCCACCAAAATTGCTCGGACTACCAAAATAGAATGCATAACCCGCATCAACGGTGAAATTCACTAATTTATACTCGATTTCACTTGAATCGCCAAAGACGCCATTTTCCTCCAGTTGATATGCGGGATGATAGTCTTCGCTTCCAACTGAACGGATATAGAGCCCGGTCCCTAAGTCAGGGTTAGATGGATCAGGTTCACTGATTGAGGTTTCACTTGTTGAAGGCTCACTTGTGGTGGGTTCGCTACTTGAGGGTGGTTGTCCATACCCTTCACCACCCTCGAAGTGGGCTTGTAAAATCATATTCGCCACCCCTGGCATCAGTGTTATTTTTTGTAAGCCTCCTGTCGTGGATTGAATAACCCATCCGACAAAAGTGGCACCTGTTGTTGCACTAATCATACTTGCGTCGGGTAGGGGCGTTCCAACCACCTGGGTGAGAACATGACCATATTCTAAAAACTGCTCGGGAATATTGACACCTGGCTGTTCATCAATCAAACCTACACGCGTCAGATTAAGATAGATCGTATTTTCTGTGCCATTATCATCAGCGTTAACTTGATGATCGAAACTCGCAAGTCTTGGCGCTAATAGTGCGACAATGAGAGATAGGACGATAATAAAGCGATACTTTTTCATAAAAGCACCTCCTAATTTAAATAGACAACGGTACCATGAGTGCGTAGTGTTGTCGTACTATTATGATTGTTAAGATTAAGAACAAGATCACCATTCATACCGGCAAGATTAAGGGGTGCTCCATAATTAATAATCACTGTGAGCGTTTGTGAGTCTGTTGATAATGAATATGCAAAGGCGTCGCCATGAAGGGAAATATTGCCATTATATTTGCCGTATTGCCCTCTACCAAAGAATAGCTTATAGTCGTTTTTAAAACGAGTGAGGTTCCGGAAGTAATTGAGCATCGATGTCGTCTCTTGTGTTTGTTGCTCAACACTATCAAGATGGAACTCATTATAATCATCATGAGTGACGGTGTAGCCACTAAAGGTAAAGTCGACAACATCTTTTTGGTCACTGTCATGACTTTCAACCCATTTCATCGGTTGGCGATACCAGCGATCCTCGTTCCAATCTTCGCCGACGGCATCCTCAGGGGCATTATCAAGCGTATTCGGGGAGAGATTTCCACTCATGCCAATTTCATCACCATAGTACATAAAACTAAGACCCGGTTGTAACATGACCGTAGAGCCATAGGCCTTAGCGGCGTCGATAGATGCAGCCTCATTAGCGTAGGTAATCGCCCTATGCGTTTCCGTCACACTTTCGCCCGAACCACTGTAGTCATTATTCACATGATTCATCATACGCTCAACATCATGATTACTCGTAAAACTCGCAAGAATCGCCTTGTCTTGTCGATGATTGTTAAACATAGAAATCTTGTCAAACACAACATTATTGGCTTCTGTATAAGCATTATTTTCGAAGCCATGCATATTATTATTTACAAAATGATAGTATCCGGGGAAATCAAGTAGTGAGTCCATACCGGCTAAGTAAGGGGCGATTCGTTGATCCCATCCATCAAAATTTTCACCGACGATATAAGCATCAGGATAGACTTGTTTAATGCGGGCGGAGAACTCTTTAAAGAAATGAATATTTTTGCTCAAATTCGCGGAATAGGCGCCATCTTCAGTGATCTCATCACCGCTGACAGTGGCGACTTCATCCTCCATATAAACGTGTTTAACAGCGTCAATACGGAAACCATCCACACCAAATCCCAACCAATATTTGGCGACATCAATCATCAAATCGCGCGTTGTTTGGTTGTCATAATTGAGTTCCGGCATACTGCTGGCAAATTTACCATAGTAATAATAATTGGTGTCAGCGAAACGATACCACGGCTCATCTAGATCAGCTGTCGAATATTTCCAATGATATAAATTACGATAATCAATCGTATTTCCATGTAAATCTTTTCCCTGCGCCACTTGCGCACTCTTCAAAAACCAGTGATTATTTTTACTCGTATGGTTGACCACTAAATCCATAATGATGCGAATACCACGTTGATGGGCCTCATAAACGAGCTCACGATAATCACTTAGACTACCAAAGCGAGCATCAATTTTATAATAATCAATCGTATCATAACCATGATAAGATTCACTATCTTGTATTGGCGTCAACCACAATGCGTTAATATTGAGATTCTCTAGGTATTCTAATCGATTGATAATTCCGCGTAAGTCGCCAATACCATCACCATTACTGTCGGCAAACGAGGCAACTTGGATTTGATAACCTACAACACCATGATCTAAAAAGTCGCGACTTGTTGGACTTGGGTCATAAAGCGAGAGGCCACTACTATTGACATTATTGACGGAAGCGAGTTGTCCGCTATCCCCTTCATAAGGGTTTTCAACATTACTCCCTTCATAAACCGTTGTATATAAGGCACTTTTGCCTTGAACAGCGAAAAGATGAATCGTGCCATCAGTACGTTTGATGTTGGGGATATTATCAACATAAACATTGCCACCAGAATCGCTCACCCAGTGGGTAGCTGTTTGCTCCATCGATACTTTATCAACGATTAAAAAGCCGAGCTTAGTTACACCCTGAAGTCGGTCATCATTAAGATCAATTTCAAAAATAGCGCCGCTTTGATCGATTTTAAAATAGTCAATACGGAACCCTTGTAAATCTTTTGGAACTTTTTGCCATACCCACAGTGTCCAATCATCGAGGGAACTTGTGTCTTCACGATAATAATGAAGATAGAGATGGTCCGTCTTCGTCCACGGGGCAAAACTCAATGAATCTTCGTACTCACTAGGTGTTAGTTCATCAATAGGAGCACTTGTAGTCGGTGTCGATTGACTTGTTTGGCTGTCAGAAGTGTGACTAGTGTCGCTGTTCGGATCACTTGTTTCACTGCTAGGCGGTATGCTTGTAGCATCACTTACATCACTTGCTTGACTGCTCGAGGAACTCGGCCCGCATCCACCTAGAACGGAGACGAGAAGGGCAAAACTAAGTAGCCTGAGTGTGTGGCGGTATTTATCCATATAAACTCCTTTATCTATTTATGAATTTATTATATGATTGATGGCCATCAACTGTCCAATAAAAGTCGGATCATCACTAGCTGTGTAGTGAACTAAAATATAAAGATGATAGTAGGCCTGTCCAAGATGATTGCTATGTCCTACTTTAATGAGCGGACGCGGAAAATAAAATCCTAAACGCGCAAACTCGAAGCGTAATTGACTCACTTCTTCTTGTATCATCTCGCTACTTAGCACTTGCTCTCCTGACAGTTGAGCAGTAATATTGCGAATCGGTTGAAAGGCGCGTTTATGATATTTGTCTAAATAATGGGAAAATCGTGTCTCTTGTTTAAAAAACGATTCAGGTAGCGATGTTTTAATCATATTGGGGAGACCATAGGCAAGACTGTGTAAGAGCGTGTACAATAGACCATTAATCGGTTGAAATCCAGGAATATCCGATAAAAAAGCAATACCTTCTTGCAAGTTATATCCCCTTACCAGCAAATACAATAGTGTTTCCAGTGTGTCAATGACATAATTACCAGCCCGTAATTCCTTGCTATTCATCTTGGCAATTTGTGCGGATGGTTTAGTCGTCGTTGCATGATCATAAATACTTTTATCAAGACGAACGAAGTAGCGTAAATCATCATGGTATTGATAATCACGATAGCGATAAAATGTCTTCCGCACTGCTTCATCAACAACACGTTGGACTTGCTTTTTATTGAGACCGTGTCCATTTTCATGAATCCGTGCCTTTAATAGTTCACTCAACAACGAAAAAAACAATCCATGGGCAATCATTACAAGATGATTAGCATGTGTATAATTTGTAATTTTATCAACGTGCTCAAGCACTTGTTTGCGCTCAAGGAGGAAATGACCCTCTTTGGTATAACTAGCTAGCGCATAGGGTACTAGATGGAGGAAGCCATCACTACTGTTGGCCCACTCACCACCAGCGGGGAGGAGGGTATTTGTGCGCGTGAATTCACTA
>CAYWQC010000069.1:0-6362 GCA_964460405.1 uncultured Staphylococcaceae bacterium
GTCAATTCTTATCGCATATTGGACAGGTTCAGGTAATACCGGAATGATTGCCGAAGCTATTAAAGCTGGCATTGAAGCTGAGGGTGGAAGCGCAGACCTTAGAATGGTTGGTGATATTACGCCTAGCGAAGCCCTTGCTTATGATAAAATCGCTCTTGGATGCCCATCAATGGGTGTTGAACAACTAGAAGAGTTTGAGTTCGAACCTTTCTATGGTGGTATTAAAGATGGTTTATCCGGAAAGAAAGTCGTACTCTTTGGCTCTTATGGTTGGGGAGACGGTGAATGGATGCGTGTTTGGGAAGATGATGTCCGCGCAACTGGTGCAACACTAGTCGATGCAGGTCTTATCGTTAACGAAACACCTGATGATGAAGCTAATAAGATGGCAAATGCCTTAGGGCAAGCCCTTGTAAAAGCTTAATTAAAATATATATAAACTCCTCGTATTCTTGCAATTAATACAATATATATATTTTATAGACGCCGAGAGGCGTCTTTTTTGATACGATAAAAGTATGAAGAAGATATGTCCTTGGGCTTTAAGTAGTCCTGAAATGAAAAAGTATCATGATGAAGAATGGGGTAGACCTAGTCGTGATGATCACCATCTTTTTATGATGCTCAATCTTGAAGGCCAACAAGCAGGATTATCATGGGCAATCATTTTGAAACGTCGCCCGGGAATGATTGAAGCTTATCATCACTTTGAACCGCACATTTTAGCCACAATGAATGAAACAATGATTAAGCAACTCTTAAATGATGAACGGATTATTAGAAGTCGCCGTAAAATCGAAGCGGTTCGCGATAATGCTAAGGCGTACTTGCAACTCGTTAAAGATTATGGATCGCTTTCTCACTTTATTTGGGGGTTTGTTGACTATCAACCAATCGTAAATAACATCAACACACTTGAAGAATTGCCGACACAAAATGAATTATCACGACAAATGAGTAAAGCATTAAAAGCGTATGGATTTAAGTATGTTGGTCCCGTCATTATATATGCTTATCTCCAAGCCATTGGTGTGATTGATGATCACCTAAATGACTGTCCTTATAAATCCAAGTAAAAACCCTATCGTTATGGTAGGGTTTGTTATTAAGTGAGGAGAATGATGAGCTTAAAGTGGAAGAGGAGATAGACCCCGACAACTTGCATGATACTAAACAATATCGCAAAAATAAGAATGGCATGATGACTTAGGCGGTCTTGTAAGCGTATTTCATCAAATACAGCATAGAAGAGCAATAGAAGTGGCCCACCAAAGAAGATGTTGGCCATGATGACTTCCCATAAACGATAATTGTTTTCGTTGTTTCTTAATTTTTTTAAAAAACTGATATTCACTAAGTAACTAGTGATAAAGCCGAACATAATGATAATGAAGAGATATTCAATTCTCATGTAGTATGACTATTTCTTCCGTAAGTACTTAAGCGAATCCAAACAAACAGCGGCCATAATAATGATGCCTTTAAAAATAAATTGAATGTTTGGGTCATAACCTAAATAAGTTAGTGTGTAAGTAATACCAGTAAAGATGATGGTACCGATGACGGCCCCTCTAATTTTACCAATACCACCACTGAAGGAAATACCACCCACAACACAGGCGGCAATGGCATCTAGTTCGGTGCCGGCCCCGGTATTTGGTTGCGCAGTACCAACACGAATAGCTTCAAAGAAACCACCGATACCATAGAAGACACCGGCCATGACAAAGATACCCATGGTGACAGCAAAAACGTTAATACCTGAAACTGCTGCCGCTTCAGCGTTACCACCGACAGCGTACATATTTTTACCAAACTTTGTCTTGTTCCAAATAAACCACAACACCGCTACAGCCACAATTGCAGCGATGATAATATTGGCATTGCGGTTACCTGCTAACATGTTTTTAATGTCAGAATCAATACGGAATGAAGGCACGTTTGAGAAAAGAATCATCATTAATCCAAAGATTAATAGTTGTGTTGAAAGTGTTGTAATAAAGGGATGCATTTTAAATTTAGCGGTAAAATATCCAGCAATTGAGGAGAAAATCACAGCGAAGATAATTGCAAGGATGAGGGCGAGAACAATTTTCCCACCATCAGGTAGACCGGTAAAGTCAAGAATCCAGCCTTGGTTGGTTTCAAACACACGACCAGACATCACAATAGAGGCGATAATTGCAGTTAAACCAGTCATTCGACCAATCGAGAGATCGGTACCCGTAATTAGAATAAGACCAGCAACCCCTAAGGAGAAGAAGAGCTTGGTCGATGTTTGACCGGAAATTGCCACAATATTATTCCATGTTAACAATGAACCACCCGACATAATAATCGTTGCTGCAAAATAGATGAAGACGATGTAATATAGGGCGTTTCGTAGTAAATAGTCTTTGAGTTGGAAGTTATAAATATAACTACGATATTTATATTCCAACGATTCTTTAATACTTGAGCGGTTACCACGTGTTTTATTTTGAAAACCATAAAGATCCATAAAAGCATTAAAGCGATCATTTTTAGCGTTAGAAAGTTTTTCTTTCTTTTCGTTTTTGGCTTCAGTAAGGCGCACTTTGTTAAGTGTATGAGCGGCCTTGACTTCAATTCTATAATTTTCCTTATCTTTTTTTGAAGCGCCATCATGGGGACGAATAATACTTGAAAGTTTTTCCTTGTGTTGTTGTTCGAGATTATCTTTTGTGCGGTCGTATTCTAACTTAGCTTCGGCAACACGCATTTGTGTTTCAGATTTAATCAATTCAAAATAATTACGACCAACATATTCAGAATAGGCCACCGATTGCTTGATAATTTCTTTGACAAGGGGGCGATAGAAATAACGACTAAATTTAGCTGTTTTGATTGCTAATTTATTAGCACGAATTGTTGCCTTTTTTTCATCCTTATCAATTTGTTTGTTAATTTTTACATCACGATTTTCTGTGATTAGATGGGTAATTTTAGTACTACCTTCTGCCCGAATTTTTTCGAGAATATCATCATAAGAATGAATATATGGATCATCTTCAAATGGGTTATTCTCAACACTGACTTCAAATGCGTCTTCACGGTAAACTTTGGCGATGTTTTTGACCGCTTCGGTAGCGGATTTCATGAGTGCTTCATACTCAGTGCTGACATGTTTAAGTTCTTTTCGTGTCGAAACTTTAGCTTTCAGTGCTTCTAGCTTTTCATAGATAGCTAAAAATTCTGGGGTTTCAAATAAATTGGTTTTTGTTTTATCTCGCTTCATACTCTTATTCTCCTCGGGGACTATAAATATTTCGCACACATTTTTAATAGTGTCTCTTCGTCAGCGTCTTTAGTCTCAATTTCACCAGCAATTTTGTAGTTTGACATGACAATAATGCGGTTAGTCACACCTAATATTTCTGGCATCTCACTCGAGACCATAATAATGGTTTTGCCTTCACTAGCAAGGCGGATCATCAACTCATAAATTTGATATTTAGCAAGAATATCAATACCACGGGTGGGTTCATCCATTAAAAACACATCCGGATTTCGCTCTAGCCACTTGCCCACAATCACTTTTTGTTGATTGCCTCCAGACAAGGAAGAAATTAAATCATCAACATTATTACATTTGACATTCATTTGTTCGATCTGCTTTTTAGTGGCCCGACTAATCAGGTCGTTTGAAATAATACCAAAGCGTTTGTATTTATCCATATTAGTAATTGTTGTGTTGAATAGGAGGTCGCCCTTAGCAAACATGCCATTAACTTTACGTTCTTCAGTGATAAAGGCGAAGTTATTGTTCATTGCTTCTTTAGGTGAATGGAAAAATATTTTTTTACCAAGATAATCAATATCGCACTCCGCAACCGTACGTGCACCAAACATGGCTTCAAGTAATTCGCTTCTTCCAGAACCAACAAGGCCATAAATACCAAGAATTTCCCCTTTTTTCGCCGAAAAAGAGATATTTTTCATTATCGGTGCATATTTGGTTGTAAGACTGTTTACTTTTAAAACAACTTCACCGGGTACATTTGTGAGAGGAGGAAAACGATTTTCGAGACTACGACCGACCATGGCCTTAACAATTTCATCAAGACCCGTATCTTTAATGGGCTTACTAAGCGAAACTTGTCCATCACGAAGTACGAGAATATCATCACAAATATCAGTGATTTCGTCCATCTTGTGGGAGATATAAATAAAACTAATCCCTTTTTCCTTACGAAGTTTACGAATGATTTTAAATAGTTTTTTAACTTCACGTTCAGAGAGGGATGATGTTGGTTCGTCGAGAACAATCACTTTCGAGTCATAACTAACAGCTTTGGCGATTTCCACCATTTGCCGTTGCGAGACGGACATTGTTCTCATTATAGTCTTGGGATTAAAATACATATCAAGACTTTTAAATAACTCATTTGCTTTCGTCATCATCACGCGTTCGTCAATGACACCATAGTTTGTTGGATAGCGTCCTAAAAAGAGATTGTCGACAATTGTTCGATCTAAGCATTGGTTGAGTTCTTGATGGACCATAGCCACGCCATGTTCTAGCGCGTCTTTAGGACCAGTAAAATTGATGGGTCGTCCATCAAGTGTGATTTCACCACTATCCATTGAATAGATGCCAAAAAGACATTTCATCATCGTCGATTTACCAGCACCATTTTCGCCCATAAGGCCCATAATAGTGGCGGGTCGAACTGACATTGAAACATCCTTTAGAACTTTATTTTTGCCAAAGGATTTAGAAATCCCTTCCATTTTTAAAATGTATTGTTGCTCACTCATGTTGTCTCCTCATTATTAAGCAAGGTCTATGCCTTTTGGACATAGACCTTGCTTTTAGATGAATAATCTAAATTATGCTTCTAGACTTTCAAGGTAATCGACGATCATTTCGCCTTGTAATTGACCACCTTGGATGGCATCAAAGCCAAAGTAATAGACATGAGTGAAGCGGGCATCAGCCATGACTTCGGTATCAACGGTGCCAGCATCTGTTGTTGCTTGTCTGTTATAGAAAATAACAGGAACATCAGTTGGGTTGGCTTCAGTAGCACCATAGGCTGTTGCAATCTTGTCTAAGTAGATTTCAGCAGCGTTGGTTCTCACCATGTTGACTAAGTAAGCGGCTGGTCTTTCAGCTTCAGTCTTAGCGAGTTCAGCATCAAGTAAGTTGGTTACGCTTGATTCATCAGCGCCATTACCGGCTACAAATGTCATATCGAAATTGAAGATGTCAGCATAGGCTTCCATGAAAGGTTTGACGTTCGTATTTAAGAACGTGTCACTTTGTGCATAAATGTCTAACCAAACATCGACTTCATCGGTCGTGCCAGTGGTAATTGTGCTTTCTAATTTTTCGGCAGTTGTTTTGCCTAAATGATCACCAACATTATCACTAGTAATAGCAACGTTACTCACTAACATTGATTTGTGATCAGCGTTCCAAGTGACTTCGGATGTTAATTTTCCGTAGCCATTGGCGTTATTTTCGGTAAAGCCTTTGGAAATTGCTTCAGCAGGTGTTGCGCCATCAATGGCGTTTCTTGCTAGCATGTAGAGACCACCGATTTGGGCAGGGACGTTTTGATCAACGGTACCCATGATTTTGCCTTCGTCGATGAGTTCTAGTGTTGAGGCGTTGGCGTCATAACCAAAGATTGGTGTGCCTTCGATCCAGTTGGATGCACCGATAGCACCTTCAGCCATACCATCATTGTTGGAGACGAAGAAGTCAATCTTGTCACCATGTTTGTTGATCCAAGCTTCAGCGGTTGATGTTGCGGTAGCTTGATCCCAAGTTGCTCCACCTTGAGCTTTTTGTTCGGCGTGTTCGAGTTCGATTGTATCGTATTCGGTACTACCGAGTGTGAGTGTGCCCTCTACGGGGTCCTCTGTGTTGGCGTTCGCAGTTGGGTTAGCCATTCTTGTGCCTAACGCATCACGAATACCTGCTGTCCGAGCAGCGCTGTCATTGTGGTCGATTTGACCAATGAGTAGGACGTAGTTTAATTCGCCATCGGCTTTGGCAGCGTCCCAGGACCATGCGCTGTTACCACCACAAGCAGCAAGAGTCATGCTGAAAAGGGTAGCAGCAACGATAGGTAGTGTCTTTTTCTTCATTTAGATAACCTCCTTATTCTAAAATGAAACACTATATTATGTAGGCAAAAACTATGGTAGAAAGTATGATGAATAATAGTTTTCGCTGGTACAAACCTATTATGTATTGAAATCGCTTACATTTCAAGAAGAAAAATAAAAAAAATATCTTAAATTCTAATCTTTATTATATAATGACAAAAAAAATACCGAATCATTTTTTATAAGTAATCATTCATGATAATATATGTAAAAATTAAAGATAT
>CAYWQC010000070.1:0-6343 GCA_964460405.1 uncultured Staphylococcaceae bacterium
GATACTTTCTGATGTGGCTCCACAAAATTCACAATAGTCAGGATTGTCAATAATTGCACCACAAACTAAACATAAATATTTTTTCTTTTCTTCCGCCATATTGATTCTCACTTTCTTAAGTATTCACATATTTATTATATAGGGTTTAAAGATAAAATTAAAGAGCATAAATACGATAAGATTTTGTATTACTCCATTTTATTCAGTTCTTGATGAACAACAACTTGAGGATATGGGATAACGATATTGTGTTCATCAAATAACAATTTGATTTCTCGATTTAAATCTCTTACAACTTGATACTTGTGAGTTTCTTGCACTCTTGCGAGTATTCGTAATTCCACACCAGATTCTCCAAGACTAGCGACACCTTGATAATAGGGTCCCTCTTGTATGTTTGCCACAGCAATTTTCATCTTAGGTAGTGCATCAACGAGCACTTTTTCGATTTTTTTCAAATCTTGATCATAAGAAACTGACACTTTACAAATTGCCGGAGATAAATTGGCAGAGGTATTTACAATCATACGAATATCAGAATTATTGACAATCAAGATGTCGCCATTCAAATCTTCAAGTGATGTCGTACGAATACCAATTTCTATCACCTTACCTCTAAAACTATTAACTTGAATAATGTCACCAATCATGAATTGCTTTTCAAATATAATAAATAAGCCCGCGATAACATCTTCGATTAATGATTGAGCTCCAAAGCTGATAGCTAGTCCAAGAATCCCGGCACCAGCAAGAAGTGTCGGTGTATCAACGCCCCAAGTAGCTAGAACGAGAAATATCGCCAATAGTGTTGTTGAATATTTGAGAATGCTTTTGATAATAATCCATATAGTCGCACGTTGATTACGTTTTTTTATAAGTGGAAGAATTAGAAACTCAAACAATTTATTTAATAACCAAAAAAACAAAATAATCACAATGCTTTCAACTATCGTCATGATGTTATTACCTACAATACCTACGATGTTGAAAAAGCGACCAATCGTGTTATTGACAAAGTTTCCAAAGTCAGTGTTTTGGAGCCATAAGTCTGAAACTATTGCGACAATAACAAACAAGGCAATTAACGAATAAACAACTATTTTTACGACTAATCCTGAACCAATTTTTAACTTTTTCATACGTTACTCCTTTTTATATCACTCCTCTATCCATTTATTGAGTAGAGTATTGAATCGGAATAGACCTGATTACCAACTGTTTTCATCGCTGTCACCTCGATTAAATATTGAGCTAGGGACATCAAAGTTATGCTTGTTTCATAAATCGAAATAGCACCATCAACTTGTGTGGGTGAAACGAATCCAAAATCAACATATAACGGGTAATCCTCAGTCATATCATATAGATAATAAGTGAGGTTGCTAAAAATTTGCTGAGGATCATCGATTTCAATGACAATTTCAATCTCTTCTCCTACCCTTATGTGCGATCCCTGGACTGTGTAATACGGTGCTGTTGTGACGACTTGTTCACTGATTTCTTCTTTTATGTATTTGCCACTAGCTTGATCAATATAAGACGTAAATAGTTTCAATGAATAAGTAGTTAGCATATCAAGATTTTCAAATGTGAACGTGTTTTGCATTTCGTGATAGTGTTCTTCACCAACCTCAGTTGGCGATAAATCTAACATATGTTCTTTGACTAAATCATCGTCCTTGTAGAGTTCAATCCACGCCTTTTGTCCTATTATTGTATTTGGATAAAGATAAGCGCTCCCTATTACTGCATTAGTAGTAACATCCTGTATGTAAAGGTCACCTTCTATATCAATAGGGGTCGGAATCATCGTTGTTGCAATTGTACTAACAATGTTGTCTATTTGCGTGATTTGTAAGTAGACTATCAAAATGGTGTCACCACCATATATAGATTGAAAAATTGTAAATCCTCGCCATTGAGAATCGACTTTTTCATAATCGTCTAAACCACCCGTCGCTTGCATGGGTTCTTGTGAATAGGTATCCATCTCGAAGAGAACCCTCTCCACAGTAACAAAACGTAGATTAACTTCTGTGACGATGTTTTCTGGATCGTATACAATCGCGTCGAAACGATAATCATATCCATATCCTTCATCAGAATGATCATTGATTATCTCATAGTCAGTAATTGCACCACTAAGATCGTCGCTAAGTGAGATACTTGTCCGTTTAAATGTTTTTGGTCCGAAACCCTGCGAACCAATTATTGCTACGGTAAAGTCACCAAAAGAATAGTCGAGTTCTTGACTACCGATATTAGCACCTAAAGTAAGTGGTATTCGATGTTTCTCTAAAGGACCTTCTACACTTAAATATAAACTATCTAAAATGATAGTAGATGAAGGATCTATAATTTCAGTCTCATAAACTAAAGTCGAACCAACAGCTTCAATTTTTCTAATTTCAACATCAGGTTGCTGCCGTGTTTGTGTTACAACTGCGACTGTGATGACAACCGCCGTCACAGTAAAAGATGCCATCCATTTGAGTAAAGACTCTTTTTTGAATCGCTCCCAAAACTTATCGCTTCGGTCTTTGGCGGTTTTCATAACTGTTTCCTATATTTATTGTATGCCTGTTTGAAATTAATGTCGATATCTTATTGGATTACTTGCTTAAGCAGTTTAACTTATTAACACAAATGTTTTCCATTGCGAAAATCACAAAAAAAATGACAGGAGGGAAGGCGCTATTGCATCGATATGACTAGTCGAAATCTTGTTCAAGACTATTAATCGTATTTGCTAGTAATGTTGCAATCGATATAACGGTAATTTTAGTTGATTTAAATGATAGGGGAATTGAATCAGTGACGATGATTTGCTCTATTTGAGAATGCTCGAGTAGTTCGCCTGCATTAGAGGAAAACACACCATGACTGGCCGCGACGTAAACAGATTTAGCACCATGATTGATGAGAAGTTCAGATGCCTTAACAAGGGTATGTCCTGAATCTATGATATCGTCAACAATAATTACGTTTTTATTTTCGACATCGCCAATAAGTCGCATTTGATCGATTTGGTTCCGATCATCACGATGTTTATCAATGATAGCAACACTAGCTTGTTTGAATTCACGCGCTAATGATCTCGCCCGTGTGACACCACCATGATCAGGGGAAACTATGACTAAATTATGATCAATTCCCATGTTGTGATAGTACTCATAGAAAAGTTTAGTTGGCGTAAGTTCAATGACGGGGCAGTTAAAAAAGCCCTGGACTTGCGCAGTGTGTAAATCAAGGGCAACGACTTGATTGACTCCAGCTTGAACGAGCATATCGGCAACAAGTTTAGCGGTAATCGGTTCTTGTGCTTTAACTTTGCGGTCTTGTCGAGCATAACCAAAATAGGGAATAACAGCCGTGATTTTTTTGGCATTCGCGCGTTTAAGTCCATCAATAAATACTAGCAATTCAAAAAGATGATCGGTAACAGGACGATGGGTAGACTGAATGATATATACTCTTCTATTTTGAACTATTGTATTATTTTCAACAATAATCTCACTATCAGGAAATGTAATGACTTCGGTCTTTCCTTGCTCTATACCAGTTAGCCTAGCGACCGAGTCAGCAAGCTCAGGACTTGCATTAAGGTGATAAATGATGGCGTTTTTTTTCATGTTTTAACCTCATAGTAATTTTAGCATGTCTAACATGGTTATGACCAAAACTTATTCAATACGCTTTAATAGGGCAATGATTTCATCAAGCTTTTCCGTGCTTTCTTCCCCTTTAGCATTGACAACACAATGACGAAGGTGAGCAGAAATAATCTCATGATTAGCTTTCTTCAACATGGCAATAGCAGCAAGAATTTGATTAGAAACATCTAAGCAATACTCGTCACTTGCAATCATCCGCGATATACCGTCGAGTTGACCCTTTGCCACATTTATATAGCGGTTAACTTTATTATGATCTGCGTGCATATGTCCTCCTTAACCAATCTTTCTTAGTTTAATTGTCAAAGCATTCAAAACGACGAATATACTTGATATTGACATAAATATACTAGCAATCATTGGTGTCAATTGATAGCCAAAACCTCGAAATAGTCCTGCGGCAAGCGGAATCATAATAATATTGTAGAAAAACGCCCAGAATAAATTCCACTTGATGTTTTTCACGACTTTTTTTGCTAGAATAATCGATTTTACAACATCTATCGGTTCATCATTGACTAGAATAATTCCTGCGCTTTCAATTGCAATTTGCGTACCACTACCGATTGCAATCCCGACATTTGCCGTTTCTAAAGCTGGCGCATCATTAATGCCATCACCCACCATTGTGACATGAACATTATTTAATTTTAGTTGCTTAATAACATTAACTTTATCCTCAGGAAGAACATCACTATAAACACGTTTTATTCCTACCATATTCGCCAGTGCTTCGGCGTTATCCTTGTTATCACCAGTCAATAGGACAACATCAATATCTTGATTGTACAGGGTTTTTACGGCCTCACTTGTTGTTGCTTTTATCCCATCACTCATCACAAAAAGTCCTAGAAGTTTATCATCGCGACTGACATAAATATGCGTGCCAATCTTTTGCGGCTTTTTATCAATAGTAATACCTTTTTCGTGCATAAGTTTATTATTTCCGACGATATACTCATGCTCGTTAAGTGTGCCAACCATGCCTTTCCCTGGAACATAGGTCCCAGTGTCAACGTCAATACCCAAATGTCCATCATCTTCTAAATAGCGTATTAAAGCTTTACTTAAAGGATGGTCATTTAGACGTTCTAGCCCAATTATGATCGGGGCAACAGCGATGAGATCTTCTTTAGAAAAGTTGACTTCATTAACCTCTAAAAATCCATTCGTTAAGGTTCCTGTCTTATCAAATACCACTACATCAGTTTCACTAAGTGCTTGTATTGATTTTGCATTTTTAAATAGAATGCCATTCTCTGCCCCCTTGCCACTGCCAACCATCACTGCAACTGGTGTTGCAAGACCAAGAGCGCAAGGACAAGAGATGACTAGAACACTAATGCCCATGTTAAAGGCTAGATTGGCGTCTCCGATAATAAACCAAGTCACAAATGTCAATAAAGCTAACACTAAAACAATCGGTACAAAAACCGCCGCTAATTTATCCGCTAAAGCGGCAATAGGTGCCTTGGTTGCAGAAGCATTCTCGACAAGTTGTATAATCTGTCTTAGTGTGGAGTCCTTCTCTTCATGAGTGACTTCATAAGTGAAACTACCATTTCGATTAATCGTTGCGCCTATGACCTCATCGCCAATTGTTTTATGTTTTGGATCCGCTTCACCAGTAATTGCTGATTGATCTAGGTCACCATATCCACTTAGAATACGACCATCAAGTGGCACTTTTCCACCAGGATTGACACGAACAATGTCTCCTATATAAATGTGTTGTATGGGTACCTCAACGAATTGATCTCCCATCTTTTTAAATCCTTTATCTGGAACAAGGTTTATTAACTTTTCAAGACTTCCCTTTGTTTTCATTTTGGCCAAATCCTCGAGATAATTGCCAATTGAAACAAATACAAGTATCATCGCGGCAGCTTCAAAATAAACATTCATCGCGTAAGTCATTGATTGATTTGGGTCGACAAATATCATGACTAAAGAATACAGTCCATACACCAGCGCAGCACTAATGCCTAGTGTCGTTAAAGTATCCATGTTTGGACGTAAACTAAACAAGGTTTTAAATCCACGAAGGAAAGATTCAAAATAAATGGTGACAATCACTAAGGTTAGTATCAGCTGAGTAAGTACCAATGCTAAAGGGTCATGGTAGGGAAGCCACCATGAAAACATATGTCCCATCGAAAAATACATGAGAACAACAAGAGTGATGATCGAAATTATGAGCTTAACGAAGTTTTTTTTTAGAAATTTCCGTGCTTCTTTACGGTTTTTGGACAAATCATTTTCGCTAATATCTGCCTTATATCCAGCCTTATCAACCGCCCTAATAACCGCCATATCATCAGCCATTTCTTCTTTATAGCTGACAAATAGTGAATTTGTCAGTAGGTTGACCTCAACCTTATCAATAATCTCTAGTTTTTTGACTGCACTTTCGACATTACTTGCACAGCCGGCACACATCATGCCAGAAATTTTAAATTTTTGTTCCATACATACACCCCCCTAGGGTATTTCTATTATAAAAATACCTAGTATTCAAGGCAAGCGATATGATTGTTAATACGCTAATTAGCGTCGAATAAAAAACCAAAGGATGAGAGAAAATTGAGCAGGCACTCCCAAAATGAAAGTTAACCAGAAGTTTTGTCCACTTGAGGTTAGTAAATAGAGATAAATTGTCGTTAAAAAAG
>CAYWQC010000071.1:0-6327 GCA_964460405.1 uncultured Staphylococcaceae bacterium
TAAAAACGTTGTATATTTGATTTTTTCCATTCTTTAATATATATTAAAATTCACCCTTTTAGCAACCATGACGCACTATAACAAGACTGACTATTCAGAAAATGGTGTGCTTATGATACAATAACTCCATGAATAACGACAATTTTTTTGAAATCGCTCTTGCCACAAGAGATGATGTCAACCTTATTTTACAAGCGATGGCGTATTTAAAACGTGAATTTCCATCCCGTTTTTTTGTGCCATCAACAAAAGAAGAATTACAATATGTTCTTGAAGAAGAGGGGGGGTTTATATTGTTGGCTAAGGTCGATAATCAACTCGCTGGAGGCATCATTATCATGTATCCAAACTCGCAAATCCATTACCTGTCTTCTCATGCAATGAATGATTGCGCAATTGTTGATTCTGTGTTTTTAGATCCTCGTTTTCGTAAACGCGGTATTGCCAGTGGACTCATGAAAGCCGCCCTTGCTCGTCTTGAGAACAAACCATTTGTTTATGCCTCAGTGGCACTCGATAACAACCATTCACAAAATCTTTTTAAAAGACATGGCTTTCGTATTTATGAACAAAAACGTCTCTATGAAAATTATGAGCGATATGTCTTACTTTTAGAAAGAGGCTCCGATGCTCTATAAATCAATTAATCTAGCGGCTATTCGTCGTAATTACCAAAAATCGGTTGCTAAAAGTGGCATGAATGTTTTTCCAGTTGTTAAATCAAATGCCTATGGATGTGGCATGAGGCAAGTCGTTACAACGTTAACGAAACATTTTGACATCCCACTTTTTTGTGTCAGTTCACTTGAAGAAGCAAAAACATTTACACGCCTGAAAACCGCTAAAGATGTCCTCATCTTTGAGACGCCACGCCAAACACTTGTCGATCACCCTCACATCATTTACTCGCTTAATAATCTTAAAGACATCAAACATCTTGTTCACCTTAAATATAGGCGTGTACATATCCAAGTTGACCTAGGACATAATCGCAGTCATATTAAGCGTGTTGAAGACATTCGTGAGGCCCTTAAACTCTGTGCGGAAAATGACATTGTAGTTGAGGGCATTTATGGTCATCTTCGCTCGCATAGTGAACCGGATAAAGTTGCCTACATGAAGGATATTTTTCCCTTATTTGATGTGAAATATAAACACTTGTCCTCATCAGAAACCTATCAACTCGGAATTGGAAATGCCGTACGGATTGGTTCTAATTTATATGGGGACGGTCTCGATGAAGATTATGAACAAGTGATTGAACTTTATACATATGCTTCACGTATTATTCACGCAAAGAAAGGTGACACATTTGGCTATCATCCAGGGTTTACCGCTACCGAATCATGTCTGTTAGCGGAATTACCCATTGGTTATGCTGTTGGTTTTCTCCGTAATTACAGTGGGTCTATGCTCTATTGTAACGAACATCTTTATCCTGTTGTCGGTGCGGTATCAATGAATTCATTACTTGTGAAAGTTGACCGCTATATACCAAAAAAGGCCAAGTTTTACTTGACCTCTTCAGATTATCCGATTAGTTATTTTGCGCAAAATAACAGCCTATATAATCCCGAAATGTTACTGTTATTTCATCCCGAAAAAATTATTTATCTTGATGATTGACTAGTGCCTTTATTTGCCCAACAAGCTCGAGTAAGAAGTTGAGGGTTTTATCCTGATCATCTAAGAGGGGATTGTATTCGACAATATCACTCGAACTGACATTAAAGTGTGTAAATAAATGATTGACGATGGTTTTAACATCGTCTTTTTTAAAGCCGTTTTCAACTGGGACTGATACACCAGGAATCACCTTTGGATCGAGAGAATCAAGGTCAATCGAAACGTGTAATTTGTTAATTTTACCAGCAAAATAGGTGTCAACTTCAGCGAGCGCTCTAGCTAACCCCATCCGTTTTATGTCAGTGTAAGAAAAGTATTTGATGGCTAAATCATCAATCGTCTTTTGTTCAAGTTCATCAAGATCGCGAACGCCAAATATCACAACATTCCGACGATTAATTTTGACTTTGTTTTCATGGAGATTAACAAGACTATCGTCACCTTCGCCAAGGAGTGCGGCTAAAATCATCCCATGGATATTGCCACTTTCACTCGTTTCATCGGTGTTCATATCTCCATGTGCATCAACCCAAATAACCCCCAAATTGTCTTCGCGTGCGCCAACAGCAGAAATCGAACCTAACGCCACACTATGATCGCCACCGATGATGAGGGGGAATTGTCCTGCTTCATAAATACTTGCGGTCACCGTTGATAATAGTTCATTCGTGGCAATCACACTTGCAAGATTTTTTAAAGTGGGATCTTTTTTAGCTTCAGGAATACGCACTTCCGGCAATAAGACATAATCATCAAGATTGTCAATGATATGATCTGCTCCTAGTTGAATGCCTTCAGCGTTTGCCCCAAAATGAAGGGGAATTAATATCGGTCTAACGTGTCGTTTACTCATGTTCTTTTCCTCCTATTTTCTGTAAATAATGTTTAATTGTTTTGAGACTTGGACGATATATATATTTAGTAAATGCCGCGGATATTTCCCGGCTAGCTGTCCGATAAAATAGCGAAGGTGAATTACTAAGGCAATAATAGTCGACACCCTCAGTTTCGGCGATGGGTGCCTCTAAATACGTAAACTTAGTGCCATAAATTGCCCGGCCTTGATGAGCGGCTGCATCGATAATAAGCGCGCCTTTTTTGACATCTGCCAGTTGTTGTTTACTTATCATATGGTGATGAGGATCATCCACTTGTATACCATTAATAATAATGTCATAATCGCCAATTGTTTCATAAAACTCATTCATTGTTTTGCGGTAGAACATGCGTATTTGAGGATTAAACATCGAAATAGCACGAAAGGCACCTTGGGCAACATTACCCGTTGAAAGAATCGCCACACGTGTTTTACTTGTGGGTATCTCACCAAAACCAATGAGGGCGTGATAGGTGGAAGCAAAGCCGGCAATCACACTATTTTGATAGACGAAATTACGGGGAATATGGACTAGATCAATAATCTTGTCTTTATAAAATAATCGCGGGGTAATATTATCTAGGTCAACGACCTTAATGTGACGTGGGATACATTGTTCTTGATAAAAGCTTTTTCCTGAACCAAATGGGTGTGTCCAACCGATGATTGTCATGCCGTCACGTAAGCGATGATAGTCGTCAGGTTGAATCAGTTTGAGTGAGAATATGTTATCACATTCTTGGAAAATCGCATCACGACTGAGCACCTGTGCCCCCGCTTTAAGATAATCCTCATCACTTAACCCCATGGTTTGACCAAAGCCTTCTTCAACAACAATGTCATTGTCTAAATGTTCAATATCCTTGGGTAGAATGGCCACCCTCCGCTCGCCAGGATAATTAGGGCGAATAAAACCTATTTTTTCTTTCATTCATGTCCTCCTTAATAAAATATAAATAAATCTGCTCCATTCTAACAAAAATCGCTCTTTATTCAAAACTTAGGCGTTTAAACATATTGCCTAATCACCAAGGAACAGTATAAAAAATAAACCCAACAATGAGTTGGGTTTACTATTTAAACACGAATGCGAACGATTTCGCCACTTTTATCAATGACCTCGACAAGGTTGAAGTGACCATTCACCTTGATAAAACGCCGTAGTAGTTTATACGCCTTTTTAATCGTTTCATAGGCGAGCTTATAATCAAAATCTATGTTTTTTTGATGCTTTAGAATCATGTTCCAAACAAACTTGCGTTTAATAAGGCTTGTAGGAAATACTAGACGAATGGGTCGTTTTAAATCATGGCTGATGACAAGAATTTTCATTATTCAACAACGATGACAATGTGATCACCATCATTACTATCGATCGTGACTAATTCACCTATCACTCCTTGTTCGACGAGTGTCATTAATTGCTTCAAGTCAACGCCTTCAAGACTTTTACCATTAATTTCCGGCATTTTTGCCCCTGATTCTAGCCAAATTTTAACAAGAGCCAGTGGTAAATTCACGCGAACCTTATCTCCATCACTACTATTGATAATGACCTTTAGCATCATCTTGTTGATATCTTTGCGTTCACTTACTTCCGTGACAACTTCCGTCTGTCTTGTTTGTTTGCCGAGTAAATCATCAAGGGACACATTTAACATGTCCGCTAGGTCACTCAAAAGCGTAATGTCGGGAAGGGAAATATCATTTTCCCACTTGCTGACTGCCTGTGGTGAAATACCTATCTTTTCAGCGATGTCCTCTTGTCGTAATCCTTTAGTCTTTCTTAATCTAGCAAATCTTTGTCCAAAAGTTTCTTTCATGTTCGTTCCTCCTTTATTAGACACTCTCATTAAACAAGATTTTCTTGCAAAACTTAAGCACCTAAGTGGCGAGTTGCTCACTGATTGGTTGAATATTCACTCAACCAGCAGTTGATTTATGCTTATTTTACACCTTTTAAGCAGATTGTCTAACCATGTGAATGGATAAGCGCTAAAGGGTCGAGCCATTTCACAAGTAAGGGCGTAAACAGACCGCTACATTCATCAAGCTAAAAGTCTTATGCATGTTCCTTCATCTTTAGACTCATCACTTATGACTGAGCTCATCATAGCGCAACTTCTTTCCCCAATGATCACTACTCTCGAAAAATCCATTTTGTAGAATTTGGATAATAATAAAAATGAATGGACTGTTGAACCTGATTCCTAGTATTTTTGATATCTTCTATGCTTTTGTAAATAATATTCGCTAGGATTTGTTTTTGGTTTGCCTATTAACGACTTCAAAAGCCAAAAGTATCGTCACAGATATCAAAATTAACATGATTGGATATATTGACCAAGAAACTTTAGAGGCTATATAGCCGACTGCTGTTTGGATAATAAAAGCTCCAACATATGCTGAGCCCATTTGAATTCCGATGATGTCGGGAGAATATTTTGGATTGAATCGGGTTTTTGTTAAATCAAGTGATGTTGGGAAAAATGGTGCGAGTCCTACACCAATGAGCAACATAGCAGGACGCATCATATGGGGGATAGGAACAGCTAAAAGTATCGTGCCTATGATGGCAACGATAAGCCCTATTCGTATAATTGTCTGCCTTTTAAGTCTGTTAATAATGGCCCCAGTAACGAATCGACCAAGCATAAGTCCGCCGTAATAAAGCGCAACAAATTGTGCGGCTACTGAGGGTGTAAAAGCGTACTTCTGCACTAGAAATGAAGCTCCCCACAATCCACAGCTATATTCGACCCCACAATATAAAGCAAATGCAATGGCAGAAAACACCACGCCTTTTTCCTTAAATATATTGAATTTTGGTTTGTTTTTATGATCACTATCTTGACCCTCTATATTAGTGAGTATGGCATTTTCTGCTTGATTCGTTTTATATTCGTGGCTAAGTGAATCTTCACCCCTTTTGGCGTCTTTGAATTTTTTAACTCTTTTCCATAACGGTAAAGAAAGGAACATCACTCCCGCCAAAGCAAATTGAATATATGACATCGTAGTATAGCCACCACGCCAACCTCCTTGCTCCAAGAAAACTGCCATCACTAAAGGACTGATTGTTACACCAATGCCCCAAAAACCATGAAGCCAGCTCATATGTCTAGAACCATAATATTTTGATACATAGTCATTTAAAGCCGTATCTATGGTTCCCGCACCAATACCTAGCAGAACACTACATAAAAAAAGCAAGACCACATGATTTGCAAGACTCATCCCTAACATGCCGATAGCCGTTAATAATACCGAGGAAGCGACAACTCTTTCTGTACCTAACTTTCTAATGATCGGACCAGCTAAAAAACTAACTCCAGCTGTACAAATCATCATAAGTATTGATATGATAGGGGCAAAACTGATATCCAAACCGAGCTCTATGTGCATAAGTGGCCAGGCTACGCCGAACAATGAGTCAGGAAGACCTAGTGAAATAAAAGCCAAATATATAATTAATAGTAGTGCAATAACCAAAACCCAAACCTCACATCTTAAATTTTCGTGATTATGTTTAAAACAATGATAACATCGCCACAACCGTTTGAATACTAATTTTTACACATGCATCCGCATCTGATTTCGTGCCCATTTAAAAAGTTCATATCCATGATTAACTAACAAAATCTGTAACTTTAGTGTTTAATTTCATTTACACTTAAGGGTGCTCTAATCCCGCCTATTATGAATGATTGGTTTCAATGATATCCATCAACTTAAAATAGTATAATTTATATGAAAACCATCTATTAGGTAACAATCATTAATTCTAATTTTTGGACTAGATTATAAAGACTTCTCGTATTTAT
>CAYWQC010000072.1:0-6326 GCA_964460405.1 uncultured Staphylococcaceae bacterium
AAATCGGTGGGCCGAATCGCTTCGTGAGCATCTTGTATTTGTTCGGTTGCTTTGAGTTTACGTTTAAGTTTAACAGTCCGCAAATACGTCTCCCCATAACGATCGACAATATAGTTAGACGCTCGACCGACAAACGTGTCACTCAATCGCGTAGAATCTGTACGCATGTAAGTAATTAACCCAGTACGTTCGCCATTAATTTCCATACCCTCATAAAGTTTACCCGCGACTTCCATGATGCGTTTGGTTTTCATTCCAAAGCGATTATACGCTTCTTGTTGCAATGTTGACGTCGTAAATGGAAGTTTTGGTTCCTTTTCACGGAAATACGTCTTAACATCAACAACATCAACATGCATGCCTAGCGTCGCTAACACATCATCGACTGCGGTTTCATTATTGAGACTTTTTTCATCTTTATAGTTTTTAACAAACTTAATGTCAATCGCTTCGCCATCTTTTTCGATGACGAGTCCTAGATTCCAATATTCTTCAGGAATAAACGCTTGTATCTCTTTTTCATGATCAACAATCAATTTTAAAACGGCCGATTGAACGCGACCCGCGGAGTCACTTTTGATTTTGCGCATAAGTAACTTACTCAGTTTAAAACCAATAATCCGATCCAACATCCGCCGTGTTTCTTGTGAACTCACAAGTTGCATATCAATGGTGCGTGGGTTTTTCACGGCTTCATTAAGAGCATCACGAGTGATTTCATGAAATTCAAGGCGCTTTGTTTTAGCAATGTCCAATTTTAAAAGATCGGCTAAATGCCAAGCAATCGCCTCTCCCTCACGATCTGGGTCAGTCGCAAGGATAACTTCACTTGCCTTCTTGGCGGTGCGTTTTAATTCATCAACCGTCTTTTTCTTTTTAGAATCAATAATATAGGTAGGAGCGAACCCATTGTCAACATCAATCCCAAAGCCATCTTTACCTCTAGTGGCCAAATCACGAACATGACCAAGTGAGGCCAAAACTTGATAGTCTTCACCCAAATATCGTTCGATCGTTGTCCGTTTCGCTGGTGACTCAACAATAACTAATTTCATAAGTGCTCCTTTGCTATAGAGAAATATAAAGACAAAGAGCAACATTGTCAATCAATTTAAATTGGATATTCTCCCTTTATTTATAATAAATAAAAGAAATTTTTTATTTTGGCCATGCATTTTGAATATCACTAAAGGTTTCAACTAAATATGCGCCATCCTTAATTAATTGATTGGTCCCTGATTCTATATCAGCACGATTAGGCACACAAAATATGTCACCACCATTAGCAAGTGAAGCACCAACCGTGATGAACGTTCCTGAACGTTTCTTTGCCTCAACTACAAGCACCGCACGAGCTAGAGCGGCTACAAGACGATTTCGCTCAGGAAAATTTCCTTTGACTGGTTTAGTTGCGTCGGGGTACTCACTCAAGACGAGACCATGATCACAAATACTACGATATAATTGCTCGTTTTGTTTGGGATAAGGATAATTAATACCACTGCCAAGGACGGCTATCGTGGATCCATTCATCTTCAAGGCGCATTCATGAGCGATTGTATCAATGCCACGAGCCATGCCACTTACAATAATATAGTCATGCCGAGCTAAATCGCTGGCTAGCGCTACAGTCATCTTCTCACCATATTCACTAGGTTTTCTCGTTCCAATTACAGCAATTGCTTGTTGTAGGTTATCCAGTAGTCCGATACTTCCCTGATAGAAAAGCACTAAAGGGGGTTGATATATTCTTTGAAAGCAAAGGGGATAGTTGTCATCAAGAATGGTAAGGTAGTTCCCCTTAAAAGCCTGGATAACACGTATATAGTCATCTTCGTCAATTTTTACTTTTTGTCGAATGGCATTCATAATTAGGTCATATTGACCGTCAAACTTGATAGCAAAGTAGAGTAGGACTTCACGTGCTTTGAACATAAAAAATCTCCTTACATATAAATAAGGAAAGAGCGGAAAATATTGTTCACTTCTAAAAAAGTGTCAATTGTTCGTTAAATATCTTGGCTACAGGTCGGTAAGAAAAACGATGAATACCTTTAATAGGGCCAAACTTTTGTAGATTTTCTAAATGTTGTTTGGTCGGATAGCCTTTATGTTTTTTAAAGCCATATTGTGGGTAAAGGGCATCAATCTCGTCCATGATTTGATCACGGGTCACTTTGGCTAAAATTGAAGCTGCAGCGATTGATAGCGATAGTGTATCACCCTTAATAAGAGGGACAACACCAATGTCATCAAATGACAGTGGCATTGCATCAGTGAGAATCAGGTCAAAGGGATGTGTAAGTTTTGCTAAGGCTTGTTCCATCGCCTTACGACTTGCCTGATAAATGTTCATTTCATCAATCTCAGTGGCTTCAATGACACTAATGCCATAACTTAGTGCATGCTCCTTAATAGTCGCAAATAAAGAATAACGGTCTTTATCTGACAACTTCTTACTATCATCAATAAGGTCGTGATGATATTTGGGTGGGAATATGACTGCGGCGGCGACAACGGGTCCTGCAAGTGGTCCACGACCAGCCTCATCTGTTCCGGCAATGTAAACATAGCCTTGTTGACGATAATCGTTATCGATGTTATGAATCATCGTTTTCCCCTAGACAAATACGTCCAATCATACCATTTTTAAATTCATTAAGAAGCAACGTCTCTGCCTTTTCAAGATTAATCACACCATTATCAAGAAGGCCTCTACGGTTCGCAATATGGGTAAATAGAGCGTGAGGAGAAAGTAAATTGTCTGGGCCAGCATCATAACGGTTCATCAGTAGCTCATCATAGTGATGTATGAGATAAATGGCCAAGTGTTCAGCAAGGTCATGAATAGGTAAAATTTCTTGTCTAATTGAACCAAGTAGGGCAAGGTTGATGACCGCTAATTGATGCTCATAGTTTGGCGGTAAAACCCCGGGCGTATCGATGAGAATAAAATCCTGATCTACTTTAATAAATTGTTGGGACCGGGTAAAACCAGGTCGATTTTCAACACCGGCCGCCTTTCGCTTAGCCAATTTATTAATGAGCGTCGATTTCCCAACATTGGGAATGCCTAGAATCAAAACCTTAAGCGCTTGTGGCTTCATCAACTTTGCCGCTTGCTTTTGATGGATAGGCTCACCAAGTTTCTTGACAGCTTGTGTGATACTGCGAACAAAGTTTTTATCATTAAGATTGCCAGCGAGAACAATTTTGTATTGCTTTTTAAGTTGATCGATGTGTTGCTTGGTCTTCCGCTCATCGGCAAGGTCAAGTTTTGTCAGTACTAATAATGTTTGTTTATGCTTGGTCAGTGCTTGAAGTTTAGGGTTTCGAGTTGAAAAAAGTGGGGCACGACTATCGGCCAACTCTATGACAACATCAATCACTTTTAATTTATTTTCAATCTCCCTAAGCGCCTTTTGCATGTGCCCGGGAAACCAATGAATATTTTGTTCACTCATATAAAGAAACGCATTTCCCACAGTGGATAATAGTGTTTATTAACAAGCGTGTTCGTGATGACACCACTTGGATTGGTTTCACTTATAACATCCTCTGCATAACCATAAAGCACTAGCAATTTGCCGGTAATTTGTTGTTTATTAACCGGACCAATCATACGAGAATCTTGTGAATTTGCCCGGTTATCACCCATGAGAAAATATTCATCATCACTAAGATTAAGCGGGCTATAAGTCGCAAAAGCACCGGCAAATGTCGATGTTTTTGCAATATCGGTCAGATAACTTTCATCGAGTCGAAAAGTATTTGTTCCTGTGGTTATGTCAATGTAATCGGGGACAGATGGGCTTCCGCCATCACTAATTTTAATTATTTCATTAGGTAGACCAACAACACGTTTAACAAGGTAATCACCTGAGCCATCGTTGGAACGATCAAAAATAATGATATCACCACGGCTTAGTTGTTTTTTATGTGTGTTCATTAAGCCAAATTCACGATAACGATTATTGGTAAAATTGTTGAGTGTAGGATACATCGAAGCCCCATCAATATAAACTCGAGAAAACAAAGAAAAAACAACGATGTAAGACGTCGCTAAAATAATAATCACTGTTAAAATAATCGCAACAAGGACATTAAAAACTTTGTTGCTCTTTTGATACAGTTCCTCTTTTTTATCTACCCTTGGTGGTAGTTGTTGTTTTTGAAGGGCTATCTCTTTCATAAATCTAAATTATTATACAACTTTCATGCAATTAATAAAAGAAAGGCAAAAAGAAAGCCTTGGTATGAACCAAGGCAATCCATTTAATTCTTTTCTTTAATCCGTGCAGATTTACCGCTTCTTTCACGAAGGTAGTAAATTTTCTTACGACGAACTTTACCGCGTTTCACAACTTCAATTGAGTCGAGGACTGGTGAGTGGAGGAAGAAGACTCTTTCCACACCGATACCGCCTGAACGTTTCCGGATTGTAAAGGTTTTGTTAACCCCTGATCCTTGAACGGCAATGACTACACCTTCAAAGGCTTGAAGACGTTTCTTACCACCTTCAACGATTTGCACCATGACTTTTAAGGTGTCACCGCTGCCAAAGGCTGGTAAGTCATTCCGAAGTTGAGAAGCATTAATTTCATTCACTAAGTTTTTGTTCATGTTATTCGCTCCTTTTCAAATGTTAATCTATTGATGTTCTTACCCACGCGGCATTGGACCACCAAAGGCGTTTTACAACGCTAAGTTATGATAGCAAACAAGTCTTCTCTTGTAAAGAGATAAATAACTAGAAGCTGACGACTCGATTAATGATGAAGTAAATAACAAACAGGGCGGCCAAAATATAAGTGACCACTGATAGTTGTTTGCCTTTTTTGCTCGCCAACATCATCACGACATAAAAGATAAGGCCAGCCCCAATGCCATCGCTTACTGAATTAGTCAGCACGTTAAAGAAAACTGTGAATAGGGTTGCAAAAGCAAATGCTTTATTATCCCAGTCAACTTTCTTAAAACTATCAACAAGAATAGAGGTCCCAATACTAAATATTGCTAGTGACGTCACACTACTAGCCGTAAAAATGGAAAAGACCGGAAATATAAATGCACTAAGCAAAAGAAAAATCCCGGCAGTAACAGACATTAAACCTGTTCGTGCACCAACACCAATCCCGGCACCACTTTCAAGAAACGTAGTTGTTGAACTTGTGCCTAATGGAGCGGCAATCACACCATTAATTGCGTCAGCTACATAAACACGACGTTCATTAACAACATTGCCTTTATCATCGAGCAAATTAGCCTGAGATGCTAATGGAATAATCGCGGAGTTAACTTCAAAGAATTGCACGAGTAAAAGCGAGAAAATGGCCCCATAAATTTTGGGATTTGTAAGCACTTCTTGCCAGTCAGATCCGTTAAAGATTTTTAAAGCGACTTGATTTAAACCACTTCCACCCCAATTAGCATTGCTGTAGGCTGGTAGACCAGCTTTAACCCCATCAAAAAACACATAGTTGACACTTAGGCCCACGATAGCGGTAATGAGTAGCGAAATAGGAATGGCAAGTTGATTGAGACGACGGCGTGGTACAAAACTTAAGATAAGAACAGTGACGATACCGAAAAGAGCGAGTAACACACTAGGATCCTTCAGATCACCAAGTGTTAAAAGTGTTTGTTGACCCGAAACAATAATGCCACTACCACTAAGACTCGCATAGAGGATAAAAGCACCAAGGCCAGCACTAATCATCACCTTTGTCTCTTTTGGTAAGGCTTGTACTAGTTTTTTACGTAATGGTGTGAGGGCAAAAACAAAGAGAATTAATCCAACTATAAAAAGAACAATTAGTGCTTTTTGCCAGCTACCTGTCGTGGCAAACACTGTATAGGCCAAGTAACCATTGACTCCTAATCCCGTAGCGAGAACGAGTGGAACATTGCCAATCAAACCCATCATGATGGTCGTCGATGCGGCAATAAGCGCAGTAGCAACAAAAACGCCACTTGCGTCCATGCCCATACCACTCATAATAGTCGCGTTGGTCGGGAGAATGTATACCATAGCGAGGAATGCGATGATCCCCCCTAGAATCTCATTACTAATTCGACTGCCTCGTTGCGATATTTTAAAGTATCGATCAATCATTATCTTCATATATTCACCTCAATAACTTCATATATTTTACTCGCATCACATCTATGTGGCAAGTGATAAAAAATTAAACTCTGTTAAGTAAAAAGACTTGACAGGAGAAACCATTCATTCTAAAATAACTTAGACATTAATAAGGAGGTAATTATTATGGCAGTAAAATTACGTTTAACTAGAGTTGGTCGTACTCACGAACCACACTATA
>CAYWQC010000073.1:0-6299 GCA_964460405.1 uncultured Staphylococcaceae bacterium
CAGTCGCCATACCCTTTTCGTTAATTTGCCGCATTAATTTTTGAACAGGTCTAGGCATGCCCTTGCCATTTGCTAATACTTTTTTGTATTCATCACCAACAATATTGGGGTTTTTGATAACGGCATTATATAAATAGGCAAGATTTTTAGCATCACTGAGCGCCTCGTGAGAATTGCCGCTCATGTTAACGTTAAAAAGCTTACAGTAATTAGTCAGTGACATTGAATTTTGTTTGTCATCTTTGACATATTCACTAATAATTTTAGCTAGATCAACGTGATTTTTGCGAATACTATCAAAAAACTCAGTATCACTCGTTCCACTTTTGTGTTCAGACTGCGAAAAAATGCGGATATCGTGGTTGCCAAAGGTAATATATTTAGCTTTTTTATAATCGCGGCCGACATACTTTTTAAACTTGGCCATGGCTTCTCCATAGGGTATACCTTTTTCATCGAGTGTTTCTTGAGTGATACCTGTTAATTTTTCGACAAAGCGACCGATATGATTCTTGGCGAGCACATAGATTTGGAAGCCCTTATCAAGGCGACCAAATGTGCCATCACGTTTCAATTTTGCTTTGTATGCGCCTAAAGAAATGAGTTCATGGGAAAATTGCGTGCCTTCAAGATCAAGGAAGACGAGGAGTTTATCTTTACCGACACTTCTAAGTAGTTTTTTCATATTTGTTATTCTATCACATTCATTGAGATTTAAAACTGATAAACAGGACTGTTTTATTGCTTTATTATATAACAAAATATATAATAATGCAGAGGTCAACATGAGTTATCAATTTAATTTTGACGATCATCAAATTCTTAATCACAAGTTTTCTCCTGCTTTAAAAGGTTATGATGCGCTTGAGGTGGATCGTTTCTTTGATAGCGTCTTAAAAGATTATCAAGAAATGCGTCGTCTTGTCACGATTTTAAAGAAATTAGAAAGTGATAATCTTAGGCTTAAAGGACAAAATAGTGATTTAGAAGCACGACTAAAAAGTATTGAAAATCGTCTTGCTCATTATGAAAAACTTAATGGTGACCACCGTGATAACTTTGAAAATATGCGCCGTATGGCCGCGTATGAAAAGTTTTTATGGAGTTTGGGCTATGATCCCCAAAAAATCAAATAGTCGATCCGGATAATTGCTGGCAAATTTAATTTGTTAGAGGAAAGTCCATGCTCACACTCGCTGCGATGCGAGTAGTGTTTGTGCTAGCGGAAAAAATAACGCTAGGCAGGGAGGAGTCCCTGACGGCGGATTGAAACCTAAATCTTCGGACAAGGTTGAGGTCCCTAAGGTGCCACAGTGACGAGCTTTTAGGAAACTAAAAGGTGGAACGGGTAAACCCCACAAGTGAGAAACCTAAATATTGGTAAGGGAAATAGCAATAGAGAATTTGAATCTAGCGCTGTATGGCAACATAGATAAATAATTATCCTATGACAGAACATGGCTTACAGGATCGACACTCATTTGATAGGAGACTTTATGAAAATGAATCCAAAACTACCCAATTATATTACTGTTTTTCGCATGGTTATGGTTGTCATTGTTCTCTTTTTATTATTGCTACCTTGGCATCATTTGATTGGAACCGTCCCCGTAGTTTTTGGCCGTGTTAATCTCATTTATTTTTTGGCATTTGTCCTGTTTGTCATCGCTAGTCTCAGTGATTTCTTTGATGGCTATTTAGCTCGTAAATTCAACCTTATTTCTAACTTTGGCAAGTTTATGGACCCAATTGCTGATAAAATGTTAGTCAATACGCTTCTCATTGTTTTATTGATCAAACAACCTTATGCACTCTCACAAATCAGTGTGCCCTTGATAGCTGTCTTAATCATGATTGCTCGCGACCTTGTTGTTGATGGCCTAAGACTAGTGGCTAGTGAGCGTCAAATTGTATTAGCTGCTAATATTTTTGGTAAAATTAAAACAGTCTTACAAATGGGGGCGATTTCCCTCTATTTATTAAATGACTGGCCGTTTAGTCACTTATATGGATCTACCCCAATCGTCTCACTGATTCTTATCTGGGCCGCTACCGGTGTTAGTCTCATCTCGGGAATCATTTATCTCTACCAAAATTATCACGTTTTAAAGGAAGAAAAACATGACTAAAAAACGAATTCTTATGTTTCTTAACCACCAAGACTTAAAATTGGGTTCAGTTGAGTCGCTAACAGGCGGTATGTTTGCCTCCTCAGTTGTCGACATTGCTGGTGCTTCGGCAACGTTTAAGGGAGCGCTTGTGACTTATACAAATGAGATGAAACATCAACTCGCTCTTGTTGAACAAGAAACGATGGATACATATGGGGTCATCTCGAGTAAGACCGCAATTGAAATGGCCAAGGGCGGTCAACGCCAATTAGGTGTTGATTACTGCATGAGTTTTACCGGTAATGCTGGACCAGGCACATTAGAAGGACGACCGGTTGGCGACGTATATATAGCCTTGACGATTAAAGATGATTGTATTGTTGAACATTTTACTTTAGAAGGATCGCGGAATGACATTAGAAAAGCTGCGGTTGCAAAAGGATGGGAAATGCTTGAACGTGTGATCAAAGAAAGAAATGCTAACTATTTATAAATAGGAGAACATAATTATGGCAAAAGAACAAAAAAACACATTACTAGATACGATTAAAGAGATTGAAAAAACATTTGGTAAAGGAAGTGTCATGAAACTCGGTCAACGTCAGCACCTTGATGTTGATGTTATTCCAAGTGGGTCACTTCTAATTGACGAAGCGCTAGGTGTAGGTGGATATCCTAAAGGGAGAATCGTTGAGATTTACGGTCCAGAAAGCAGTGGGAAGACAACCCTTGCTCTGCACGCAATCGCCGAATGTCAAAAAAAAGGTGGAGTTGCCGCTTTTATCGATGCTGAACATTCAATCGATCCTGTCTATGCAAAAAGTCTGGGCATCAATATTGATGAGTTAATTCTTTCCCAACCAGATAGTGGTGAGCAGGCTCTTGAAATTGCAGAAATGCTTGCCGCGAGTGGAAGTATTGACCTTATCATTATTGATAGTGTCGCCGCCCTCGTCCCTGAGGCCGAATTAAATGGGGAAATGGGAGATACACAAGTCGGTTTGCAGGCTCGCCTAATGTCTAAGGCGATGAGAAAATTAACTGCGATTCTCAATAAGGCAGAATGTACAATCATCTTCATCAATCAGCTTAGAGAAAAAGTCGGTATTATTTATGGTAACCCTGAAACCACTAGTGGCGGAAGAGCCCTTAAGTTCTATGCCTCCATTCGTATTGATATTCGCCGTGGAGAAGCCCTTAAAGACGGTGCTAAACTCATTGGTAATGTGGCAAAAATTCGTATTGTAAAGAACAAAGTATCGCCGCCATTTGCCGCTTGTGAAGTTGATATTATCTATGGCAAAGGCATCTCTAAAATAGGTGAGATCGTTGACCTAGCTGCTAATCGTGATTTGATTAAAAAGTCCGGTTCATGGTATGAAGTTAATGGTGAGAAAATGGGACAAGGCCGCGATGCCGCCCAAAAATTCTTACTTGAACGGCCCGAACTACTCAAAACGATTGAAGAACAATTACGACATAAAAATTAGTTAGACTTAGTCTAACTTTTTTTATAAAAGCGCTTTACATCTTGTGTTAATATCTTTTATTCATTACGGTGATTTGCTATAATAAATTTACTCACTAGAGTAATTGTCCCTAAACACATTTAGGATTAGTCATATTTATTGTTTTTAATAACATATACATATATTTCATAAATCATGTCTCATTTCTAATGTGTTGGCAATTTTATGCCAATTTTGGCATTTTAAGTGAAGAAATTAATTTAGAGCGTAAACGCACAAAGAGAGGAAATGAAAATGGAAATTAATTTTTACGTTGATCCCATTTCACCATTAGCCCTCGTTCTTATCATTGTATTGTTTTTCGTAGGAATTGGTTTAGGCGCACTTGGATTTTATCTTGTGCCTATATTTAGAGCCAAATCCGCTTTAAAGAAGGCAGAAAAAATCATTCGTGATGCTGATATTAAGGCTGAACATATTACAAAAAATGCAGAACTAGACGCTAAACAAAAGGTGATTGAAGGTCGTCAAGAACTTGAGAAGGAAGTCAAACAAAGAAAAGCCGATCTTGCTGAAACACAACGACTCATCTCAGAACGAGAGAAAGCGGTTGAAAGACGCGATCTTGCTCTCATGAGCAAAGAACAAAGTCTTGATGCTAAAAATGAAAACGTATCGAATAAACTACGACAACTCGATGACAAGGAACATGAACTGCAAAAGCGCATTGATTCTATTATTGTCGAGCTAGAAAATGTTTCACAAATGACCGTACAACAAGCTCGTGATGAACTCTATCAAAGAGTCGACGCTAAGCTTAATCGTGAGATTGCTGTTTATATGAAAAATCGAGAAGATGAAGCTGAAGAGACTGCTAATGACAAAGCCCGAGAAATTCTTGCTCTTGCTATTAACAAATACTCACAAGAAGTCACAACTGAACGCACTGTTAGTATTGTTGAATTACCAAATGACGAGATGAAAGGGCGGATTATTGGTCGGGAAGGACGCAATATTCGCACACTCGAACAACTGCTAGGCGTTGACATCTTGATTGATGATACACCTGAGGCTATCACGATTTCGTGTTTTGATCCTATCCGTCGTGAAATTGCTCGTCGAGCACTCGATGCACTCATTAAAGACGGCCGGATTCAACCAAGTCGTATTGAAGAAGTGATTGTTAAAGTCAAAGATGAACTTAATGAAGTCATTCAAAAAGCGGGCCGTGAAGCCGTGTTCGAACTCGGACTCACTAATGTTAATAAGGAACTTATCCACTATATTGGTCGTCTCAAATATCGGACTTCTTATGGTCAAAGTGGATATAAGCATAGTCTAGAAGTTGCCCACTTGGCTGGCATGATGGCGTCTGAATTAGGTTTAGATCCTGTCAAGGCTAAGCGTGCAGGCCTTTTCCATGATATAGGAAAAGCCGCGGACTTTGAAATGGAAGGTAGTCACGTTGAAGTAGGGGCGCGACTAGCTCGTAAATTCGGTGAACCTGATTATGTTCTCGATGCCATCGAAAGTCATCATGGTGATAAAGAGGCCAAGTTTATTTTCTCGCAACTTGTTATTGCCGCGGACACCCTCAGTGCTGCCCGTCCAGGCGCTAGAAGCGAAACCCTTGAACGCTATATTAAACGGATTGAACAACTCGAATCGCTTTGTAATTCCTATGATGTTGTGCAAACTTCATATGCGATGCAATCGGGACGGGAAGTACGTGTTATGGTCGTGCCTGAAAAAATCGATGATACCGGTGCCTATAATTTAGCCCGTGAGATTCGTGAAAAGATTGAGAATGAAATGACCTATCCTGGGCAAATTAAAGTGTCTGTCATCCGTGAATTCAGAGCCCAAGACGTTGCCAAGTAGGTTGTAATGCGTATTCTATTTATCGGTGACATTGTCGCGCGTGTTGGCCGTCAAGCCGTTGCTAAATTATTGCCTACGCTTGTCGATGAACATAAAATTGATGTCGTGATTGCTAATGGTGAGAATGCCACGCATGGTCGTGGCCTCACCAAAAAGCATTATCAACAATTATTATCGATGGGTATTGAAGTGATCACACTTGGTAATCACTTTGATGACCGTCAAGAAATTCGTGACTATATTGGGCGGGTTGAACGTCTTGTTCGCCCGCTTAATTTACTTGAAGACTATCCAGGTAAAGGTAGTGTTGTTTACACCAAAAACGGCATTCCTATTCGTGTAACGAATTTACTTTTGGAAAGTTTTATGAAACGACCTGTTCAAAGTCCATATGCAAGTATGGCAATTTTACTTAACCAAATTCAACCCTCTATTCATATTGTTGACATTCATGGGGAAGCCACGGCGGAAAAACTCGCGCTTGCTCATGCTTTTGATGGGCGCGTGACTGCGATGTTAGGTACGCATACACACGTCCAAACTCGTGATTATCAGGTGCTAGAAAACGGCACTGCATATATTAGTGATGTAGGGATGACAGGTCCTAAAAATGGCATTATTGGTGTTGAGAAAAACAGTGTCATTCAAAAGATGTGGTTTGATCGTGAAACCCGCTATGTCTATGATGACAAAGACGAGGGTATTTTTAGTGCGGTCGTCCTTGTAGTTGATGAGCAAAACTACAAAACCACTGAGATTTATCCAATCTATTCGACAGTGAGGTAATGATATGGCTGCTAAAGTAATTTTGAATAAACCTTCGATGATTAAAGCAAGA
>CAYWQC010000074.1:0-6107 GCA_964460405.1 uncultured Staphylococcaceae bacterium
CATAATGCGTTTAAAGTCTACTTTTGACAAGATTTGTAGACCACATGGTAGCACTACTCCCTTTAATCTTATGGAGTAGTTGTCGGGCTCCAAGATAATTTTGCGTGGCAATACACGCATCCAAATCACCTATTGTATTCTTGTTTTCTTGATAATATTCTTTGACAACAAGGGCATACAAATCAGCATTGTCCCCTAAATGTTTGATACCACGTTTAACATCAATGGGTGCAGTTTTAAAGTGAATATCGTGATCATTACTTTGAATAATATCACGAATCATTTGTACAAAATGCTCAGGTTCGAATGGTTTTGAAATATAATGGTCCATCCCTGCTTCAAGACAGTTTTTCCTTACTTCTCCTGTCACCTCCGCAGTCATGGCAATAATTGTGAGTTGAGGGTTCAGCGTCTTGAGCTTACGGCTAGCGGTATAACCATCCATGACCGGCATGTGTATGTCCATCAATACCGCAGCAATTTTTTGCGAGTTTTGTCCATAGACTTTAACACCTTCCTCACCATTGCCCGCGAGGAGGACATCAAAACCAGAACCTTCAAGAAGCAGCCGCGCTATCAACTGATTGGTATTGTTGTCATCGACAATGAGAATCGTCTTATTCACTTTAGCAACGGGTTCTTCTTTATGTTGGTGATGATCAATATTGGTCAAGGCCTGATGAATAAATATTTCTAAAATCGCATTATGTAAAATACTAGATATGACTGGTTTACCAATACCAATTTCAACGCCATGCTCAAGTAACTGATCAAAGAGATCGCTCCGTTGCATCGGTAGAAGCATGATTGTTTTAGGCATTTTGACAAGCCGCGAATTGACCCGCAATTGTGTAACAAATGCTAACCCTTTTTCTTGCGGCGTATCATAATCAATAATGAGAAGATCAAAAGGGTGGTTAAGCGTACGATTCGCTTTTTCTAAAATTGACATCGCAGCGTCTGCAGAAGTTGTCAGCTCACACGCGATACCAAATGCATGTAAATAAGTTTCAATGATGTTAAGATTTGCACTATTTTTATCAAGAACAAGAACCCGTAATTGTTTAATAAATTCATTATTGTTTTCTTGTTGTTCCTCTAGTTGTTTTTGGCTGTCGGCCTCAAAGGCAATACTCACGACAAAACTCGTTCCTTGTCCAACGGTACTATAAACCTTCACCTCACCACCCATGAGTTCGACTAAATGTTTAACAATGGAAAGACCAAGTCCTGACCCACCATAACGTCTAGTAATGCTAGCATCAGCCTGCGTGAAAGGTTGAAATAAGTGGTCTAGCACGTCTTTACTCATACCGATACCTGTATCTTTAATTACAAAGTCAAGATAGTGGGTTTGATATTCGACAGCGCGATTCTTAATTTCCAGGGAAATCTCACCCTTTTCAGTAAATTTAACAGCATTATTAACAAGATTAAGTAAAATTTGTTCAAGCCGCTTTGGATCGCCTATCAACCATGTAGGCACATCGGTATCACGGGCAAAGCGGAAACCTAATCCCTTGTCCTCAACTTTAAGGGCAATAATACTCATTAAATTATGAATCACTTGATCAAGATTAAAGCTAATGTGTTCTAGTTCAACTTTTGATGCTTCTATTTTGGAATAATCAAGAATATCATTGATGAGGTTAAGCATCGTTTGTGAAGCTTGTGTAATACGCTCAGCATACATGCGTTGAGCAGGACTTATTTCACTTGATTTTTTAATCAAATACGACATGCCAGTTATCGCATTTAGCGGGGTTCTAATTTCGTGAGACATCCGCGCCATGAAGGTGGATTTAACTTTATTGGCTTCCTCAGCTTCAACTTTTGCTTTTTCAAGGCTAATCTGCGTTTGTTTACGTACTGCCACTTCTTTCCGTAACTGCCAAATCCAAAAGAAAGAAACTAGGCCAATAATAACAACTAAGATGGCAACGGAGATCACGACTTGGATGATTGGTCCATAATCAATTGCAGTAGAGACACTCACCCACCGCGAGTGAATGGCGTTTTTTTCACTATCTGTCAACGAATCAAGTGCTTTATTAATGACTTGTATGAGTATTGTTCTATCAGGATGATCGTTAGCGACGGCAAAATGTATCCCAAGGGGTTGGTCACTCGAAAGAGCAGAAAAACGTAAATTAGTAAGTGCACTTGTTTTGATAAGATAATCACTAGTGGCAAGATTACCCACAAACACAAGTTCTTCACCAACACTGACAGCAGTAAGGGCTTCATTCACCGTTTCGTAAAGACTGAAATTTATCTCGGGATAGCTAAGAAGATACGTATGATGGGAGCTATTTCTTTGCACCGCAACCGTGAGACCATATAAATCCTCAATACCTTTAATCGTCGTGTTATCGTTTTTCGTGACAATCACACGTTTTACCTGATAATACATATCCGAAAAAGTAAACTGTGTTTCGCGATTAGTCGTTTTTGATAATGCTGGCATTATGTCAATCTCACCTGCGAGTGTTGCCGCATAAGCTTGTTCAAATGTGAATCCCATTTGCACATCAAAATCTATACCGGTTCTTTGTGAAATAAGGTCAACATAATCAGCAGTAATTCCCTTATAATCTCCATTTTCAATAAATTCAAAGGGAACAAATTCAGGATCAACACCTAGGGTTAATGTTTGATTTTGTTGAATAAAACTCGTCTCAGCACTCGTCCATGTCACCTGTGTTGTTGAAGCGCTAGCACCAATCAGTGAATGAGGCACACTAAAAAAGAGTAATGCAAGGATAGTAATAATCTTTTTCATAAAAGATACCTCACTACTTTATTGTTTATATTGATTATTAATCGCACAGACATCATCAATTATTTCGAGAAAAGCTTCAGCAATTTCAGGATCAAAATGACTGCCGATACCTTCTTTAATAATCGTCACTGATTGGTCAATCGAGTACGCTTTTTTATAGACACGTTCATTAATAAGGGCATCAAAAACATCGATAATGGCCATTAGCCTTCCCGGGAGGGGAATATCTTTACCCTTTAGTCCATTTGGATAGCCACTGCCATCCCATTTCTCGTGATGATAGCCAACAATTTCAAGTGCTGTTTTAATAAAACTAGGTACATCAACGCTAGGGTTTAGTTCCTTTTTTAGTGCCAAAACACCGTATTCAACATGTTTTTTCATAACATCATATTCTTCCGGCGTCAAGCGCGCCGGTTTAAGCAATATACTATCAGGAATACCCACCTTACCAATATCGTGAAGAGGACATGTTGAAACGAGTTCATGGATGTAATCAGGCGTTAATACATTTGCAAATTTTCGCTTTTTGGCCAAATGATGGCAAAGTACTTCCATCATCTGAGAAGCCCTCATGATATGGTTGAAAGATTCAAGATTACGGGCTTCAATAAGACCCACAAGGGCATGAATAGTAATATCACGAGTGATGATTAATTCTTCAGTTGCTTTTTCAACACGACGATCGAGGACGGCATTAGCAAATTCCACTTCTTCTTGCATTTGATAAAGGTTGCGATGAATGTCAATTCTAATCTTAAGCGATTGGATGTTAATTGGTTTGCGTATGTAATCAACTGCGCCGAGTTCAAGACCGAGAATCTCACTTTCAACTTCATCGATATTGGTGAGAATAATTACACGAATATAGCGGTACTTATTGTCTGCCCGCAGCCGTTTTAGAACCTCAAATCCATCCATTTCTGGCATATTTAAATCCAAAATAACCAGATGTATACCTGGTTGTTCATCAAGAATCTTGAGACATTCATAGCCGTTTTTAGCGGTAAATACCTCAAAATCACTTAGCATGTTTTCGATGATGAGTAAGTCTGTTGATGAATCATCAACAATAAGAATTTTAGTTACCATAAAGTACCCCTCATACTTATTAGTCTAAAATTATCGACACTGAACCTATATATTTATTTAATTTTAGCACAGATTTGAAAAATTGATAATGACGACAATAAAGAAGACACTTTATTTCCTATTAACTATTGATTACTATTTGCCACTACTGTAGTTAATACGACTGAGTCATGAGTTCATGTGTTCAAGTGTAAAATAAAAAGACCCTCCTGTTAGTTTGGTCTAACATTTGGGTCTAGCATCATCATCACTGTCTTTTATTAATTTTAAATCATCACCTAGTCAGCGTCTGCGACAACTTCTATTTGGGTCTTATCTGCCTCAAAAATAGCGGTATCAAATTCGTGTTCGCTCTTTGCTGTGAGCGTTGCTGCCACCATCGTTCCTGTGACATTGACTGCTGTTCTTCCCATATCGATAAGGGCATCAACGCCTGCTACAAGAGCAATCCCCTCAATGGGTAAGCCTAAGGTCGCTAATACAACTGTCGCGGCGATTGTGGCAATTCCTGGCACGCCAGCAATTCCTATCGAGGCCACTGTCGTTGTGAGAATAATGAGTAAGTAGTCGGTAAAAGCTAAGGAGATGCCAAAGGCGTTAGCAGTAAATATCGCCACCATAGCCGGGAATATTCCCCCACATGCATTCATACCAATATTCGCACCAAGGGGACCAACAAAGCTTGCAATGCGTTCTGATACACCAACCCTGTCGGTCAAAGTTTTGACGGTAACTGGAAGTGTTCCATAGCTTGATTGACTTGTAAAAGCCACCACCTGAGCTGGGAATATGTTTTTAATAAACTTAAAGGGATTGAGTTTAGCAACAAAGGTAATCAGTCCCATTTGGATGACCACAAAGTGGATGATCATGACCCCATACATGAGGCCAATATATATTGCTAGTGACTTCAAAGTTTCTAAGTCATTTCGCCCAGCCGCATGGGCCATCAAGGCAAAGACACCATAAGGGGTGAACTTAATGACCATTTTCGTGACACGGACCATCACCTGATTAGCGGCTTCAATGAAATCAACAACGGGTTTGACTTTTTCGGCCTTACGCTTACTTTCATAGTTAATGGCAATGGCTAAGAATATCGCAAACACAATGATGGGAATCATTTGGTTGGACACCATATGAGCAATGATGTTATTGGGGAAGAGTGACAATAACACTTGTTCAATAGGAATAATTTCCCGTGGTGTATAGGTAATGTCTGAGACATCAATCCCCTTACCAATACCGAAGATAGAGGCGGCAACCAGTCCTAAAGCGGTGGCAACAGCCGTTGTGGCTAGCAACCAAAAAAGTGCCTTAAGTGAAATACTCCGTAATTTGCCCGTTTCGGTAATTTTAGTAAAGCTCCGTAAAATCGAGACGAATACAAGGGGGATGACCACCATTGAGATGAGGCGGACATACAGTTGTCCAATAGGACGTATTGTTGATGCTACTTCGCCTAAACCTAGGCCAATGCCCAAACCTAAAGCAAGTGCAATCAGCACGCGGAATGAGAACTTCATCCGTTTTCTAGCTAAAATATGTAACAAGACAATGGCAAGAATTGTAAGGATGTATAGTAGTCCTTTTTGCCATGAATCAATCACAAGATTATCAAACATAAATATTCCTCCTATGTTTCACAAGCCACATTATAAATTACCGATTAAAAAAGAGGAAACGATGTTATAACGAATACTAAAATTATTTTGTTATCTAAATAAAATGATGAATAGTATTGTCAACATGGAGAAGGTATGATGACATAAAGGCATGCATAGCAAAATGAGGTTGATATCATCTTCACCCTTATCTTTTAGATGATTGGACTTTTTAAGGACGACTATTTGATTAGAAGCGATTCTCCATTATTTGAATGATCTACCTCTTCATACCAAAACTATTTGTAAACACAAAAAAAAGTGTTTAGCATAAAAATATGATTATTATGTCGTTGGTTTAGATATTTAGGCCTTATTTTATTGCATTATTTTTTGATGGCTGCTCTATCGACAATATCTTCAATTTGTCTCAGTCTTTTTTTTCGCCAGGACCAATTTACGAGGCCACTATCAACGAGGCGCCCATGTTTAGCAACAACGTGTTTATTAAACTGCTTGAGGGCATGATGACCACCCATGAAAGCAAATGGAAAAAACTGAGTCATAAGGATAAATACTGGTTTGTCATTGAACTGGCCACATCCTTCAACAAAGTGAGCCATGACAGG
>CAYWQC010000075.1:0-6062 GCA_964460405.1 uncultured Staphylococcaceae bacterium
TGTTTAATTACGCAACATTTGTCACTTTTAAGAAGGTAAATTATTTGAATCAATGGCATTACTGGCCGTTTGAGTTTAAAAATTGGATACACGACAAAAAACTCGATTTAGCACCTTATATGAGCAAAATTGAATTTGAAATGTGGCTTCAATTTGTCGCCTATAAACAATGGCAAGACCTTCATAAATTCGCAAACAAAAAAGGGATAGACATTGTTGGAGATATGCCAATTTACGTTGGTGTAGATTCAGTGGATGTTTGGGAAAATAGCGAAGCATTTATGCTCGATGATCAATACTTTCCAACCCATGTCGCCGGTGTGCCACCTGATTTTTTTAGCGCAACAGGTCAGCGATGGGGAAATCCACTTTATGATTGGGAATATTTGAAAGTACATAACTTTTCATTTTGGAAAAAGCGCCTTGGGTATAACGCGAAACTTTTTGATATGATTCGCATCGATCACTTCCGTGCCTTTGATACATATTGGAAGATTCCTTCATCGTGTCCCACCGCTGTCGAAGGTGAATGGGTTGAAGCCCCTGGTTATGAATTGTTTGATGAACTGTTAACCGCCTTTCCTAATCTCAAAGTCATTGCCGAAGATTTAGGCGATCTTCGCCCCGAAGTTTTAGTTCTACGCGATCATTATAAACTCCCCGGGATGGAGATTGTTCAATTTACATACAACCCCGTTCATATGGAAGCCCTTGATAATCCTAATCGAATTATCTATACGGGCACTCATGATAATCAAACTATGGTCAGCTGGTTTAATAGTCAAGATTTAGACTTTAAACGTGCGACCGAACACGACCTTAATCGTCGTGGTTTTATTGAATATGACAACACCTTTGATAAGTTTTTAGCCTATACGTTTTCCAGTAGTGCCAATATCGCAATTGTACCCGTGCAAGATTTGCTTGCTCTTGATGATGTGGCGAGAATGAATACACCGGGCACAATCGGATCCCCTAACTGGGAATGGAAGTTAAAAGACCTAAAAGGCTATCGTCATCGCTTAACTTTTTTACAGCAATTACTCGACAAAACTGAAAGAAAATAAGGAGATATCTATGATTAAACTACTAGCAGTTAGCCTCATCGCGACATTGCTCTCACTTGGTAGTCTTAATATTGACACGAATCGTGCAACAAGAACGATCAAAGAAGAACAACCTATTAGTCGTACTGTCAATGTGTTTAGTGAACCGTTCGATGAAGAACACGTCGTTTTCCACTATCACAGAAGTGACGGAAATTATACGAGTTGGGACTTATGGGTTTGGGGTCAAAATGAAGAAGGATTTGATTTTGACTATACCGGCGAAGACGATTATGGGAAATATGGGTTTCTTCCTCTATCAACTTTTAATGACACAAGCCAAGTAAACTTTATTATCCGTCCAGGAGGATGGACCCAACAAACTGGTGATATTAATGTTCAGTTTGCCGACTTTACGCTCCAAGCTGATAATGCCTATCATCTTTATCTAGTCAATCTAGAAGAAAATGTCTATCATTCCCCAGAAGCAGTCACAGCCGGACGTGTATTGGATGCAAAATTTATATCCGCGAGTGAGATTTATCTTGCCACTAATATTGATAGTGCGACTTATACGCTTAAACTGAATGGTAATGGTTTTGCTAATGGACCGACGAATGACGTGTATAACGAAGATACTTATCGCTTCGAGTCTGATATTAGCATTCCAAACACACACGATATTGACCTCCAAGGGCAGGACGCTATTACGGTCAGTTTTACCGACAGTAGCAACGAAGAAGTCACGACAGAAATCTCGCTGGCTGGACTTTTTGATGATCCGCTTTTTGTAGAAGAACTGACTTATGACGGCAATGATTTAGGGGCAACTTATACAAGTAGCCGTACAAGTTTTAAAGCTTGGGCTCCGACGACTACGAGTCTTAAATTACGCCTTTATGACAATGGGACACCAACCCTTATTGATAATTCAATTGGCGATGATACCTATAGTGAATATGCATATATTAAAGGTGACAAAGGTGTTTGGACTGTCAGTGTTGATGGTGATTTACATGGTAAATACTACACACTAGTCGCCACTAATGGAGCTGGGACAAATGAGTTTGTTGATCCCTATGCTCGTGCCGCCGGTGTCAATGGACTTCGCGGGATGATTGTTGACTTTTCTAAGACCAATCCTGAGGGATGGGATGAAGTTGATTTTAGCGTTAAAAAACCAACAGAAATTATTCCTTATGAATTGCATGTTGCTGATTTAACCGCTGATGATACATGGAATGGTCAAGAGGCTAACCGTAAACGTTTCCTCGGTCTAATTGAAGAAGGAACCACATATACAGGAGGTGATGTCACGGTATCAACTGGCTTTGATCATATTAAGGAATTGGGTATAAATGCCCTCCAAATTCTTCCTTTTTATGACCAAGAAAACAGTGAAGTCGATATTAGCTTTAACTGGGGTTATAATCCCCGTAACTATAATGTTCTTGAAGGATCCTATGCTTCTAACCCTTATGATGGACTCGTCCGTATTAATGAGTTTAAGCAAGTCGTTAAACGCTATGCCCAAGAGGATATTCGTATTATCATGGACGTCGTTTATAACCATGTTGCTAACATATCTGGACACTCATTTTCAAAATTAGTGCCGGGATATTACTTCCGCCACACCCCAAACGGGGGTCCAAGTAATGCAAGTGGTGTTGGTAACGATACTGCAAGTGAACGCATCATGATGGCGCGTTATATGGTTGACTCTACTTTCTTCCTAGCTAGTGAGTATAAATTAGGGGGATTCCGTTTTGATCTCATGGGTCTACATACAACGGAAGCGATGAATATGCTGAGTGAAAAACTCCATGAAGACTATCGTGATGATATCATTATTTTTGGCGAAGCTTGGGATATGGATTCTACTGCGATGAGTGTGAGAAGCCCGCTTGCCAACTATGCAAATGTTGATGATCTTGACCGTGTTGGCGCGTTTAATGACCAAATCCGTGACGCCGTCAAGGGATCAGTTTTCAAAGGTACAGATGCTGGTTTTGTGCAAACATCCGTTAATGGCGTTGATGTTGCAATGAGAAACAGGATTAAATTTGGGCTTTTAGGTAAAGTTTATGGAGGAACAAATGATCCTAGTAAAACCGTAAACTATGTCTCAGTACACGATAATAATACCCTGTGGGATAAAATTCAAATGGCAGGTGAGGAGAATTTTGGTAGTGATCAAGCTCGTTTAAGAAAACAAGCCTTACAAGCGCAAAGTTTCGTCCTTACTGCTCAAGGCATTAGTTTTGTTCATGCCGGTAGTGAAATGCTGCGTTCAAAACCACTTGAAGAGGGTGGATTTGATCATAACTCCTATAAGAGTCCTTACTCAGTCAACTCACTAAAATGGGACGAAAAGATAGATAATCTTGATATTTTTTCTGCCTATCAAGACATGATTGAACTTAAACGGGATGAAGCTGCTTTCCAATATTCCACCCGTAGTGAAGTCGATGATCATGTGAGTGTTGAATTTGGTAGTGATCTTGGATTTGATGATACGGTCTTCAAAATGACGGTTGAAGGCGACGGTAAAACATATGTTGTTGTTTTCGTTGGTGCAACTTCACGGGTGAGAATGGATCTCAGTGGGCATAGTGTGATTTTTGATACGAGTGGTAACGCCACAAAAGGGCAAACACTGACAGATAATTATTCGATTTATGGCAACACGACTCTCATTCTTGAACTTGGTAATGGAGGGGGCACGACGAGCGAACCAAGTAGTGAACCTGGTGAAGCATCAGGGCTTGGGACTGGGGCCATTGTGGCTATTAGTTTTGGCTCTGTTGGCGTAGCTGGTGGCATCGGCGCCCTCATTTACTTTGTAATCAAACGTAAGAAAATTTAGATAATAGTAAGCGTTTTATGGGAACATTCATCGGTTGTAAAACAAATCGAACATATGTTGACAGTAAGCGCTTACAGATATATACTATTATCAAGCAGAAAACCTATTTTAGGAGCCTACAAACAAAAGGAGGAATTATGAACAAATTGTTTAAAGGCGTTTTAGCAACAGTGCTTTCCGTCGGATTCCTAGCTGGTTGTGGCGGCGGTGAAACATCCACACCAACTTCTGAGCCTACCTCAGAAGCCCCCGTTCTCCACCTAGTGACATTCTGGGAAGACAATGTTGGCAAATTCTATGACGAAGTCGAAGTCGAACATGGTGATACTGTCACGATGCCAGACGATCCTGTTCGTGAAGGTTATTCATTCGAAGGTTGGTTTTTAGAAACCACTTATGAAACCGAATTTGTGGAAACCACACCAATTGAATCAGATCTTGATCTATATGGTAGTTGGAAAAAGGATTATGTTCCTGATGAAAGAACTTTCCACATTATTGGCGATCTCCAAAATACTGCTTATGAAAGCAGTTGGGATACTAGTGAAGATGCTTATACAAATACGCATCTAACTAAGGCCGAAGATTCGAATTTATTCACTATCGAGATTGAAATCGGTTATATGGGTAAATTCAAAGTCAAAGAACCAGGTAAAGGTTGGGATGCTGGTCAAGAATATGACTACACCGATATTCCTGGTGCCGAAAATATCGAATTCATCAAAGAAGGCGATACTCGTAATGTTCAATTCAAAACAGCTGGTCTTTATAAAGTCCAAGTTGAAACCGATCTCAATGAACTTTATGTTGAACGTCTTGGTGACGCTGTTGCCGAAACTGTCGTCCAAGACCCAGATCCAAATTCAATCCTTAATTGGGGTTTAGTTGGTTCAATCACGGGCTGGAGCGAAGAAGCTGGTGCTGATATTGCCTTAGCTCACGTTGCTGATCCAGGTTATCATATCTTAAAGGCTTACTACTTTGAGGAAGGTGATCAATTCAAATTCCGTGTTGATGGAAAATGGGCTACCCAAATTGGTGCATCCGCTGATATGGAATTACCAGTAGGTATTGGCGCTGAAACCGAAGTTGTTGGCGAAGAAACAGTCATCAAAGAGGGCGGAAACTTCATCGTCGAAACAGCTGGATTCTACAGCGCAATTATCCAAAAAGTCGAAGACGTTAATGTCTTAACCCTTGCCGCTGTTGGCTTTGGCCTCCGTGGCGATGCCTTAACAGGTGGCTGGGACGCTGATAGCGAAGCAATGGCTTTTGTTGACGCAGTTACAGTTGAAGAAGTCACAACTTACACATATGAAGGTACTTATGAAATGACAGCTGGCTCATTCAAAGTCAAACGACTAGCATTTGGCCCATACAATGGTTGGGATACTGCATTTGGTGATGGCGAAAATGACTTTACAGTTAGCGAAGCTGGCATCTATACTGTGACGCTTGAAGTGACCTTTGATGCCGAAACGATGGCATTCACGGGCACCGCAAGTTTTGCTGCGGTTGTCGACTAGACGCAATCTTACATAACTTTATTCCTAAAAGGTTTGAAAAGGCCTGCGCAAGCAGGTCTTTTTTTATCGATGGAAGTTTGATGATTTAATCACTTTAGTGATTATGGTAAAATATTTTTAATGAGGTACAATATGAAAAGATATAAGCACAGACTGACGTTAACTCTACTCCTTTCCACACTGATTGTAGGTTGTGGCGGTGGATCAAGTAGTGAAACCCTATCAGAAACACCAAGCGACATCCTTTCTAGCGAGGTCATTAGCGAAGAAACAAGCGACATCACCAGTGAAGAAAGCAGTGAATCTGAAATTGTAGGAACGCCAATACAACCGGGTGAAGTTCCGCCTTATGTCGATATTTATTTTAATCCTGGTGGCGTCAACTTTGAAGACTATCAATTATGGCTATGGGATGATGGCGGCACTGATGGTGCGGCGTTTAACTGGGATAATGTTGAAGGTGATTGGGCAAGCTATCGTGTTGACACATCTAACTTTAGCTCCGTTCATGGACTAGGTATTATTATTCGCGCCAAAAACAGCTGGTCTTTTCAAACTAGTGACGGTTTTATCCGTGACAGTGATTTCGGTCAGGTTGATGACTTGTTAACCGTCTACGTGATT
>CAYWQC010000076.1:0-6050 GCA_964460405.1 uncultured Staphylococcaceae bacterium
TCCTTTAATCAATTAATATGTCAATAACAAAGTCTAACTAATGGGGCTCACATCACACTGGCTCCTTTTTTGTTAGATTGTGTATGGATCAACTGTTCCGTTGTCACGGAAGTAATCAGCAATAAGATCACGGACAAACACTTGGGGTAATACTTCCTGTTCGTAAAGATCAAAACTATTATAACTCGACTCACTAATATAATTAATGGTCACGACATTATACGTTTGTTCATCATCAATATAACTGATGCTTGGGGCAAAATAATAGCCATTTCCACTCATCGCAGTTTGGACTTGAGAACCTGGTACATCCTTGACAACCACAACTGTGTTATCAAATGGGAAAGCTTTATAAATGTCACCATAAGTCACTTCGCCAGCGTCAATATAATCAACCCTAACCCCACCAAAATTATGGATGGCAACATCAACATCATATTCATCAATAGCGGCCTCTAGCATTGTTTTATTGGCCAGTTTTACTAAATTAGTCTTATTGATGCTCTCGGTTAAAGTGCCCACAACTTCATCCTTGACGACGGAGATTTGTTCGGCGTATTTGCCATATACTTCAGTAACAATTGGATCATCTTCATATGTTCTAAGTTCTTGATCAATGTGAACATATTCATTAATCGTAATTCCTTGAGGAGCAACTGTGAGATTGACATGCATTAATTGCTTACTATTTCCGTTTGTTTGGAGAATAGGGACACCATTGATCATTTGCCGATCATAAGCGTGTTCATGACCGGTGAAAACGACATCAACATAAGGATCATGGTCACCACTTGGTTCAATAATAGGGCCATATTCGCCCGAGCGATTATAGCCTGTCAGTGAATCATGGGTAAGTAAAATGATGAGACTAGCGCCTTCACTTCTTAATTTGTTAGATTCTTCGATGACATAATTTGTAACGGGTTCAAAGGAATAATCGGCAACAGCACTGGCGAGAATCGAACTTTCAAGACGACTACCAATCGTCCCAATAATGCCAACTTTCACACCATTGCGTTCAATCATAGTGCTTGGGGCATCAACAATATTTGTGGCGAGTTCCCCACTACTTTTATTCATGATATTAGCGCCTAAAAATGGAAATTCTGCTAATGCTTTGTTGCTTTCGATTGTCGTATCATACCAATCAAATTCATGATTACCAAGACTTGTCGCTGCCCAATTTAAACTATTAAACATCTCAATTAAAACTTGACCATTTGTAATGTTACTGTCAGCACTACCCTGCCAAATATCACCGGCATCCATGTTAATGGTGCCACCAGGATTTTCAGCTTCTTTAGCCCGTAAATAACTGGCAATTTTATACATGCCATACTCTGTTTGAGAGCCACTTGAATCATAGTGAATTGAACCATGTAAATCATTAAGAGCAAATAAATCTAGGGTTACCTCCTCCTCAATTGACGTAGGTGGAACATATGAATAGGAATCCTCAATACTAGGATTCGATCCACAGCCACTGACGAGGGCCACCACTAGTGTCAGTGTCAACATTAATTTATATTTCATTTTTTTCTCCTAAAGACGGATGTTTTCCTTGCGATTTGCAATAATATAACCCTCACGGTTATAAACATCCTTCCTATTATAAGTGTAACGAGTTAAGTCAGGCTTCACAACTAATCCGCCTGCCTCTTCAACAATAATTTGAGCGGGGGCAAGATCCCACTCCTTGGTTCCTTGACTAAAACGATAAGATATTTCTGCTTTTCCTTCCGCAATAAGACATGCCTTTAAGCTCGCCCCAATGGTCACTTGTCGAGTAATAAACTGGGCATACTTAGCCATCACATCTTTTTCTTTTTGCCGAAGATGATAACGACTCACAACAGCGGTTAAATCTGTGGTCTTGTCATTGACATGAATTTGTTGAATCGTATCACCCACCCGTTTAAAAGAACCAGTATTTTTACTTGCATAATAAAGGGTATTACTCACAGGGGCTAAGATGACACCTACAACAATCTCATGACGAAATGAAAGGGCAATATGAACAGCAAATTCGCCATCTTTGCCAATAAAATCTTTGGTACCGTCAATTGGATCAATAATCCAAACACGATCATGATTGAGACGTTCTAGGTTATCTTCACTCTCTTCAGTAAGAAAGGCATCATGCGGGAAATGCATAGATAAATATGTGCGAATCATTTGATCCACCATCTTATCCGCCTTTGTTACAGGTGAATGATCATCTTTGATTTCAACTTCAAATTCACTGTGATAAATTGCCATAATTTCTGGCTGGACTAACTGACAGGCCTCAATGGCCTTTTTTAGTTCGTTTTCAAACATTAAAAAACTCCTATAAATCGTCTAGAATATGATAAAAAACTGAACATTAATCTTGTTCAGTTTCTTCGCCATCATCATCAAATTTGATGCCGGTTTCATCCTCGGTGACTTCACCAGCTTGGAGAAGTAGCGTTTTTTCTTCAATGTCTTCATCATTTTCATCAACGTCACTATAGACTTCATTAAGTTCTAGTCTTAGTTCCGTGGATTTTAAATGAATTCTTAATTCCCAAACATTATCGCCGGTATTAATAAAGCGACCATCAAGTGTTAAATTTGTGTAAAATCTTGAAAGAAGGTTGAAACATTGTTCCTTACTATAATCTTGCCGTTCACATACTTTCTCCCATAATTCATAAAATGGTAATGGGTGGGTTTCTTTCAATACATCGTAGGCGATTTCTAGTGTGGCTTTTTGCGTCATTGTTTATCCTCACTTATTTTAATAAATAAGTCTATCTTTCATTGTTTGATTATATTAAAACGATTTAGGGCGATTAAATCAAGGGAAAAATCATTTTATTTCTACATTTTTTCAGGGGCACTCACACCAAGGAGGCTTAATGCGTTGGCCATTGTAATCATTGCGGCCTTAGCAAGGGCTAAACGCGACCGTGTCGTTGCTAGTTCTTCACGATCAATAATCCGACATTCTGTATAAAATGTGTGTATCAAACTCGCTAATCTTTGAATGTACGTAACAAGTTTATACGGGGAACGCGTCAGTGCTGCTTCTTCGACAGTAAGAGAAAAATCGATCATATGTTTTAAGAGTTCTTTTTCTTCAGACTTGCCAAGTCTAACACCCTTTTGGTCGAGTTCAATATCACTAGCATTAGCAATAACTGTCGCCAATCGTGCGTGAGCATATTGAGCATAATAAAGTGGGTTTGCTGTCGAAGCTTCTTTGGCTAAATCAATATCAAAATCAAGATGACCACTTGCCGCGCGAGCGACAAAGAAATAGCGAACAGCATCAACACCAACCTCTTCGACTAGTTCGCGAAGTGTAATCGCATTACCAGTGCGTTTACTCATCTTCACCTCTTGGCCATTTTGAATTAGACGAACCATTTGAATGAGTTCAACATGGAGGGTATCCTCTGCATAACCAAACATCATTAAGGCGGCTTTCATACGGGCAATATAACCGTGATGATCCGCACCGAGAACATCAATTAACTTATCATAACCACGATTCAGCTTATCAAGATGATAAACAATATCAGGTGTAAAGTACGTATAATCTCCATTAGATTTGACAATAACACGATCCTTATCATCTCCAAATTCACTCGTTTTTAAAAATGTTGCATTCCCTTCTTGGTAAACTTTATCACCAAGACTAGCCACAAATGTCTCGACACGTTGATTTTTGCGTATGTCGACTTCACTTGTAAAAACATCAAAGTCGACTTTAAAAAGTTTGAGATCTTCGTTAATGCCGGCGAGTTCAATGTCAACGCCACGTTGTTGCATGTAACGTAGTCCACCCTCTTCATCATTAACATATTTATCGCCAACCTCTTGTTTGATCTGTTCGGCAACTTCAATGATTTTTGGACTATGATATCCATCACTAGGAAGTTCAGCTTCAACCCCATGAAGATTAAGATAGCGAACATAAATAGAACGAGCAAGATTAATGATTTGCACGCCAGCATCGTTAACATAATATTCCCTTGTGACCTTAAATCCTCTAGCGTCATAGAGGCGACAAATGACATCACCAATGGCGGCAATTCGCGCGTGACCAAGATGGAGCTCACCTGTTGGATTGGCGCTAACAAATTCAACATTAATCTTGTCACGATTTTTTTCTTTTATATATCCATAGTCCTGTTGTTCAGTGGAAATAACTTCAATAATTCTGGCTAAAAATTCAGTGGTCATGAAAAAATTGATAAATCCAGGACCGGCAATGTCTACTTTTAAAACATCAGTCATGTCTAAATGATCAATGATATCTTGGGCAATTACACGAGGGTTTTTCCGCAATAGTCTTGTTAATTGCATTGCGACATTACTAGCGTAGTCGCCATGGGCTTCATCTTTACTTCTCTCAATTACAATAGCATCGATATCAAGAGAAATGTTCAAAGCGACAAGAGCTTGTTTAATTTTTGTTTGTAAGTATAGAGATACGTTCATAATTCCTCTTTTCGTCTAGTATTATACTAATTATTTAGTATAAGACCAATCAATTTAATTCAATTTATACATTAAAACGGAAAAACATAATATCGCCATCCTTGACGATATAGTCTTTCCCTTCAATGCGTAATTTACCCGCTTCTTTAATGGCTGATTCATGCTTTAGTGCAACAAAATCTTGGAAATGATACACTTCGGCCTTAATAAAACCACGGAGAAAATCAGTATGTATGACACCCGCACATTGAGGGGCACTCATGCCCTCAATAAAGGTCCATGCTTTAACCTCATCCTTACCAACCGTAAAAAACGTTTTAAGGTTGAGAAGATTATAAGCTGCCTTAATCACCTTATCTAACCCTGATTCACTGACACCAAGAGAGCTTAAATATTCCTGCTTTTCAAGATCATCAAGGGAGGCTAACTCACCTTCAATCGCACAACTAACCGCAATGACAGAGGTATGTTCGTGCGTGGCAATATCAAGGATGGCTTGATAGTGGGGGTTTTGTTCGTATGTTTGATAATCATCTTCGGCAATGTTAGCAACATATATGAGTGGTTTCATTGTTAACAAAAAGAAGTTCTTCTTAACATATTCCACTTGAATGTTATTCAGTTTTTTGACAAGTCTAGCAGGGATTTCATGGTTAAGAGCCTCGAGAAGAATATCGATAATTTCCAATTCGAAAGCCGCTTCTTTGTCTCTATTCACCTTGGCCTTTGTTTCAACTTTACCACGACGTTTATTGAGACTTTCAACATCCGCCATAATCAGTTCAAAATTAATAATGTCGATATCGCGACGAGGATCAATACTATTTTCCACATGAATGATTTCGCTGTTTTCAAAGGCACGTACGACTTGGATAATGGCATCACATTCACGAATATGGGAGAGAAATTTATTACCGAGACCTTCGCCTTTTGAAGCGCCTTTAACTAGACCGGCAATATCAACAAATTCGACAGTTGCACTGATGGTCTTCTGTGGCTGAAAAGCTTGACTCAAATGGTCGAGACGAGCATCAGGAACAGCAACGACTCCCGTATTTGGATTGATGGTCGCAAATGGATAATTTGCTGCTTCGACCTGCGCAGCGGTAATTGCATTAAATAATGTTGATTTCCCAACATTTGGTAGACCTACGATGCCAACTTTTAATCCCATTTTGATGCCTCCTCAAAACATTAACACATTATAATATATTACTGATGTAATATAGCAAAAAAGTTGGCTTTCACCAACTTTTAAGTCTACTAATCTAATCTAATTTTATAGCTTTTTAATGTTCGCAGCACGTAAGCCACGGTCTGATTGCTCTAAATCAAATTCGACGTCTTCACCTTGATCGACAGTTTTGAAACCATCCATCACGAGTGAGGAGTAGTGGAAAAAAACATCGTTGCCATCTTCTGCACGAATAAAGCCAAAGCCTTTTTCCTTGTTGAACATTTTAATAGTACCCTTCATCTTCATCTCTCTTTCAATGCTTATTGCATTTGTTGTGGAAAAACCACAATGTAATATTAACACTATTCATTCAAATTGCATAACAAAAGTTACTATAATTATA
>CAYWQC010000077.1:0-6037 GCA_964460405.1 uncultured Staphylococcaceae bacterium
ATTGTTCGTCACTGGAGCGACTGCTATGCTATAAGAGGTGCCCACTGGGAGATGATGAACAACGGGATGCCACTTTATATATCCGCTACTAGGACCAACACCATAACCACTACCATAGTAAGCAAAGAAGCCAGATGATATAGGCCAACTGCTATGACCACTACTATTAAATGAATAGGTATTGAGGGTAATTGGATCGCTTAACTCAGAGACAGTAACAACACTTGTATCCGTATAATTGCCATCACTCGTAGTAACGGTAATGCTTGTACTTCCAATGCCCTTAGCGCTTACTAAACCACTAGCACTGACTGTGGCAACACTTGGATTAGAACTATACCAAGAAAGCCCCTTATTAGTCGCACTACTTGGAGAAATCGTTGCCGTTAACTGCGCAGTGTCTTCTAGCGTTAGATTAACGCTACTAGGACTCACACTGACAGCAGTGACTGGAATCGGATTATTGGTCACAGTAATCGTTGCACTGGCACTAAGACTCGGATGGCTAGTCGAACGGGCGGTGATACTCACTACGCCTTCTTCTACGGGAGTTACGACGCCATTATTTACTGTAGCGATATGTGTGTTTGAACTCTCCCAGGTGAGTGACTGTGATGCGCCACTAGGGAGGACTTGTCCACTCAGCGTCAATGTATCGCCAAGATTAACAGAGGCACTCGTGGGTGAAATACTGACACTTGTTGGTTCAACAGGTTGACTGGCACCCGCACAAAGACTTTGTGTAGCGGCGTTATATTCACTATAGACGCGGCATGCCCAATCTTCATGATCAATGTAGGGGTTACGATTACCTTGATTGTTATGGACCGTATTATTGCGATACACTTCGCGACTTGTCACAGGATGTTCTAGATGCCATTCAAGCATTAATTCAACCGAAAAAAAGTTGAGGGTCATGTCAAAGCCATAACGTGTATTCATATACATCGTTGAACGTGCAACCTCGCCTTTAGCAAGATCATTGGGCATAAAGTATTCACTGGTGTAATAGTTATCTGTTAGGTTACCATAGCCATCAATCGAGCGAGTGACGCCATTGTCGCCTGGTGTTAATTCATTAAAAGGTTTATTACCACGATGCGAATTTGTCCGATTATCATCGGCAAAGATATGATGGTTATCACTAGAAGCAGGCTCAGTATCACCATAATGACTTTTAGCAAATGAGTGCTCGCGGTTCCAACCAACTGAACCAGTGACATGATCGCTTTTATCAACGACTTGGCGCGAGTATATGAGTAAAACTTTATTTGACTGTCCGAGGGCCTCATCAGCCGTCTCATAGCGAATCCAATCATAAGATTCATTGGTGCCACTAGAAATGATACTTCTGAGTTTAAGCTTAAGCGCTTCACCTGTTTCACTTTCAACACTACTAAAATAACTGCCTTCCTGACTTGCTTGCGGTTCATTCCACGCTGAGGCCGTGATACGATCTTGACCAATAAAAGATATAAAAGCCGGGACAGATACAAGCATCGCCCCTAGTAAAAGCATGAGATTAAGTTTTTTAAATCGTGACATATTACCCCTTGTAACATGGTAGACACTATCCGTGGCTACAAGAATTTTGACAACAATGAGATTTTATCATAGATAAATGAATAACAAAATAAAAAGAGCGATTATTGGAGTGTTTACTACGATGACTACCCTCCTCATCAAATAAAAAACAGGCCTCTTAAGATGAGGCCTGTCAATATGGATGATTACTGATGATTTTTTTGTTTTCGTCTGATTAGGAAGAATGTCGAGACAATCGCTCCTAGACTAAGCAGTCCAACAAGAGTAAATAGGGTCACCATTTGGTCACTCACATAGTGGTTACGCGCTGGTGTTTCAATATTTAGACCGGAGATAAACTGATAAAGATCATAGCCTTCAGTAATCACAATATAGCGGGCTAGTGCTTCTTCGATTGCATCGCCTTCCCCATCAGGTACTGTCGCTAGAATAATTTGTTTAGCCTCATTACTAAGGGCATTATAAGCCCCTGTGAGCTCGGCCCATACTGACTCAAGTAGCGTTAACGAACTGCTGGAGCAGCCCTCATCAGTGAGTTGGAGAAATTGACTAGCCCACGTACTTGCTTCTTGTAAGGGAGAGATGGTTTCATCACTACCACTATAAATGGTGAGGGATACGAGCGCTGTCCGACTTGTCGTCGTCAGCGTGATTTCACTAGCCGCACTACTAAATTCAATGACATAGGGTTGCCCTGTTGATGGGTTAGATAAACCTTGACCAACGCTACCGTTTGTCGTGTTCACAACACTTGCATTGCCACTTAGACTAATTTGTCCACTCGTCCCCGCATCATTAAAGACTGCTTCAACTTTATGGGCGTGATATTGCTCGTTTAATTGTAGTGTTAATGTACCAGGGTTACTGCTTGACCCAAGCGCTAAGCCCCCACTCCGAGGGAAATAACCATTGTCGATATGTACGTCATCAACAACATTAACGCCACCAAAACCAAGGGCGTTAGCACTACTAATACCGTGGTTAAGATTGTTCGCGGTGACGCCACCATCTCCACCATTATTTGATGTCGAATTATTATAGAAACTACCGACGATTGCTGTAATCGGTGGTTGATCAATGACTTGAATCGTCATCGTGTCCGTAAACCCACCATCACTTGTGGTGACAGTGATTTGACTCGTCCCTAATGCACGGGCAAGGACAAGACCCTCAGAAGATACTGTAGCAACACTCGTATCTGAAGATGACCATGTCACATCCTTGTTTGTCGCGCCACTAGGTTGAACATCAGCGTTTAACTGTAGGGTGTTGCCTAAAACAACATTGGCGCTACTTTGTCCAAGACTGACGCCGGTAACAGCTATGGGGTCATTGGTTACGGTAATAAGGGCACTTGCTTTGACTTGACTATCAACAGTTGAAGTCGCCGTAATACTCACTTGTCCTTCACTAATGGGGGTAACAATGCCGTTACTGACAGTGGCAATACTCGTATTTGAACTCGACCAAAGCAGTGATTGATTGGCATTTTGCGGTAGAACTTGGGCGTTTAAAGTTAGGTTATTACCGACATTAACGGTGGCACTACTTGGTGTGATGTTAACACTTTCTGGTTCAACACTAGCACCGGCACATAATTGTCGTGTTGCCGCATTAGTTTCCCCATAAATCATACAAGCATACTCGGGGTGATCAATATATGGGTTGCGGTTTTTTTGCAGAGTATGGACGGTATTATTACGATAGATCTCGCGGTCTGTTACCGGATTTTCTAAATGCCATTTCAGCATTAATTCCACTGATTGGAAGTTACTGGTTACCGAATAGGTGTAGCGCGTATTGACATACATTGTTGCCCGCGCCACTTCTCCTCTTGCTAACGCAGTAGGGTAAAAATAACTACTAGTCGTATAATTGTCAGTTTGATTACCAAGGCTATCTTTCACGCGATTAGTACTCGTGATTGCGACTTCACCAAAAAGTTTATTACCACGGCTATTATTAACCTTATTATCACTCGCAAAAATGTGATGGTTATCACTTGTCGCGGGGCTACCTAACTTGCTTTGTGGAAACGAATGTTCACGGTTCCATCCTGTTGAACCAGAAACATGAGCGCTCTTAGCAATCGTTGTGCGCGTATAAATTTGTAAAACTTTTGTTGGTTGTCCTTCAGCTTCATCGGCTTTTTCATAACGTGACCAGTCATAAGACTCACTGGCCCCACTTGAAATAATGCTTCTAAGTTTAAGTTTAAGGGCTTCGCCGGTTTCTGAACCGACACTGGCGTAATAATTACCCGCTGTGCTTGTTTGTGGACCACTCCAGGCTGAAGCACCTGTTAAAGAGCTATGACTCGTAAAGGCGACAAGACTTGCAACGCTCAAAATGGCGCTTAAAAAGATGAGTTTTAAATGATGTGTGTTTTTTTTCATATACTTCCCCTAAATGATGATGACTAAAACCTCATGTTTAGTCGATGTGTTGAATAAAAATCAGTGCAAGTTAAATTTTACCACACGAAAAAATATATGCTAGTCATTTAAGAAAGTTTATAGAGGATGTTCAATAAATCCAAAAAAACCACAATTTTTGATAAAATTTATCTATTTTAGAAACGATTATTTATTGACTTCTTTTGTCAACAATATAAAAAGGAGTGCTCCCGCTACTCCTTATATGTATCACTGGCGACAATATTGACATCGGTCCCTAAAATATGGGGAACAATAACATCGCCGACTTCAACTTCTTGGGTAATCAATATCGTCCGTAACTGATTGATGACCTCATAAACAAGGGCCTTAGCAATAGGACGATCCGTTTTAACAGAAAGGCGACGTTTTCTATCAGAGGCGATGGCCACTGTTGAAGTGACCACTCGCTTTGGATCTTTCATCTCTTGAAGGGCATATTGATAACCACGGGGACAACGATTACCGGTGATAGTGTCACCCTCGACCTTCAACTTACAACCAACTGGACACACAATACAGGTGAATTCTTTGATCATGCAAGCACCTCCATTTCAATGAATAGAGGCGAGGTTGAAATAAGATCTTCGACTTCAACAGTAAACTTTTCCATTTCCGCAGGGACAACGTGACGTGCACGCTTTTCTTTAATAACAACCCCGTCTTGTTTGAGACGGAATACGGCGAGTGCAGCCTTGTTTTTAACACGAAATGAAATATCAAAATTAGCATTAAGATGATTAAAGTCAACAACCTGAGGGACCGTATAGCGGATGAGTTCATTACGCATCACCGCTTGTTCATGACGGATGGTAGATGAACCATTAAGGACGTATTGGCGGGCTTTTTCTCCAGCTATTTCTGATTCTTTGGAAACATAATCGACAAGGTCATGAATATGAAGAGCATTGCCGGCAAAAAAGAGGCCATCAAGACTGCTCAAATAGTTTTGGTTGACGACAGCACTTCTAGTTAGTGGGTCAATGCTGATACCTAAACTATTTGTAATGGTAATTTCTGGGATCAATCCAACAGAAAGGAGGAGTGTATCAACTTCAAAGTGTTTTTCACTTCCGGGAATGATCTTAAAGTGATCATCAACTCTAGCGATATCAAGCGCTTCTAAATTGTTTTCACCATACGTTTTTGCAACGGTATGTGATAAGTATAGGGGAATATCAAAGTCTTCGAGACATTGGGCAATATTACGGTTAAGACCGTTTGAATAAGGCATCAACTCGGCGACACCAACAACTTTAGCGCCTTCGAGGCTCATCCGTCTCGCCATAATAAGACCAATATCGCCACTGCCAAGAATAAATACACGACGGCCGACTAAATACCCATCTATATTTAAATAGCGTTGCGCAGAACCCGCAGTCATAATTCCGTTTAGGCGTTTACCCGGTAGACGAATTTGTCCTCTTGTGCGTTCATAGGCCCCGCTAGACATGACAACAGCTTTGCTTTTAATGGTGCGTAAGCCTTCTTTTTCACTGGAAACAAGGAGGGAAAACCCAGCCTCTTCTTTAGTGATATCAATCACCGAACTATCGGTCAGCACGTCGATATCTTGAGTAAGAAATTTTTCTAATTTACGGGCATATTCCGGTCCCGTTAATTCTTCTTTAAAGTGATGTACACCAAAGCCATTATGAATACATTGGTTGAGGATCCCGCCTAGACTCTTTTCGCGTTCAATCATCAGGACTTTTAAATCCTCATGCTGAGCTTTAATAGCCGCACTCATGCCACTAGCACCGCCCCCGATGATGACAATATCTACTCGCATGATGACTCTCCAATGTCAACTTTTAAAATCGGAGTATCTTTTTCATAATAATCAACTTGGGTCGGGGCAATGTCTTGATAATCAGCGATCATCTTTAATACACGGCGTTCACAGTAACCACCCTGACAAATACCAGCACCAGCTCTAGTTCTTTTTTTAACGGCTTTAATACTATGAGCAGGAATAATCCCTGTGAGTGCATGGGTAATATCTGCAGCGGTAATGTTTTCACACTTACAAACAATTTTACCGTATTGGGCATTGT
>CAYWQC010000078.1:0-6035 GCA_964460405.1 uncultured Staphylococcaceae bacterium
CATCTATTTTACTATTATATTCGGTAATAGTGAGGTGATTTATGATCAAAAATTTGCCATTTGTTAAGACGCTACAACGTTATATCGACCAGCATCCGATAGCGGGTAAGACGACTCGGTATATTTATGTTTTATTTATGTGCGTATTGTCATCTTTCACCTATGCGCTTGCTTATCGTATATTTATTGCCCCTGATCTAACTGGTAGTTATGGTATTCAAATCCATTTCGTTAGTGGAGGCGTTTCTGGCTTTGCGCAAAATATAGTCAAACTCGTTCATGACATTCTAGGGTGGACCGCTCTTAACCCTAATCATCTTCAATCGATTTTCTATTTTATCTTGAATATACCAGTCTTTTTTCTTGGTTGGTTTAAAATAGGCAAACAATTCACGCTTTTTTCCCTCTTTAATGTCGCACTTACCTCGCTTTTTATTAGTATCATTCCTTCAACATGGGATACCGCGGTTGTTTATGACTCTCAGCTCACTCGAACACTTTTTGCCGGCATTCTTGCCGGCCTCAGCGCAGCGATGGCGTTTAAAGCAGAAGTTAGCAGTGGGGGGATGGATATCGTTGCCTACTATTTTGCCAATCGTAAAAGTGAAGGCGTTGGTAAATATTCAATTATTGCTAACTCGTTTGTCTTTGGTGTCTATTTTATTCTCAATCTCATTCAACCAGATGCTGTTATTCATGAAAATTTTGATGGATTAGGTTTGACCTCTGTTAGTCTGGCAATCACAAGTTTGATTTCCTCGATTATTTATACATTTATGAACGCTTTTGTCGTTGATCTTATTAATGTACGTAACAAAAAATCACAGGTTCAAATTACGAGCAGTGACCATAACCTAGCCAAAAAACTCATTACTGCTTTTCCTCATGGCGCGACGACAGTCCAGGGTATTGGTGCTTATACTGGACAAGCCCGCTCAATTATTTACATGACTGTTTCATCTAATGAAACAAATCGACTTGTGCGATTTGTTCAAGAAAATGATCCCCATGCCTTCATTAATGTCCTTGTCCTCAGACAAGTTTTCGGTCGTTTCTATATTAAGCCGGTCAAATAAAAAATCAGCCACAAGGGCTGATTTAATCAAGCATTATTTGCTGGGTTTTTACGCTTCATTTTGTAAATTTTACAAAGATTGTCAGCGTGTACTTTTTGATAATAATCAATCCAAATTTTTGCAACATTCTCACGTGAATAATGTGTCTTTATTGCCTTAGCATAATCATGAGCTTTAGCCATGACTTCCTTATCATCCTTAAGTTGTTGCAAAAGCTCTGTAAATCCCTCATTATCATGGGCTTGTAAATACTGGTGAAAGAGAATATCTTCATAAAGTTCTAAATTTCTTAATAACATTGGCACCCCTGCACTACATGCTTCAAGAATTGCCATTGGAAATAATTCATTGTAGGAAGGCATGAAAAAGACGTCTGACATGTTATAGATGTCGTTCATCTCACGGCGATTAATGATACCAAGGAATTTAACATTCTTTGGTGGATTATCAATGATTTTTTTAAGTTTTTCATAACCGTCCGTAATTTTTCCAAACGAGAATCCTCCGGCCCAGACAAACTGTATATGGGGGAGTTTTTTGGCGACCTCTACAAAATCAAGCACACCTTTACGGGTTTGAACTTGTCCAACACCCAAAACCACAAACGCATCTTCACTGATGTTATATGCTTGGCGAATTTCACGTCGTTGCTGTTTGCTTTTGGGATAGAAAGTTTCTTCATTTACAAAATTAGGAATATATGTGACACGCTCTTTGTCGATGCCATATCGATCTAAGTCTTTAATGAAAATCGGATTGACAACAACAATATTGGTTGCCTTGCGATAAGTGTTAATGACGTAGCGATTATAAATTTTACCCGCCCATTTTGGTAATTTGATAGAACCTTCTAATGTTTCAGGAATAAAATGCACGTGCATTACCACAGGAGTTTTGGCAAAACGTGCCCGTAGTGAAGAGCGAGGATCGATCGTGTGGACGTGAAGAATATCACCCCGACCCTTATTTTCTAATACCTCAAAATAATCGCCACAGCGATCTTTGAGGAGATTGATTTGTTCGATTGTAGCGGCACCAACACCTTGACCTTGGATATTAAGGCCAACATAACTTGTTTTAATTTTTAACTTTTTCATATATAGAGTATAACAAAAATATTAGTCATTGACGTGTTTGATTTGTTTTTCGAATTGATCGATTTGTGCATCGACTTGCAATTCACTAAATTGATTCATATACAGGCGATAGTAACTTCCTTTTTTAGCCATTAATTCGCGATGACTGCCATCTTCAATAATATCGCCATCTTTCATGACAAGAATACGATCACTATCAACAATTGTGGATAGTCGATGGGCGATGATAATGCTAGTGCGCCCCTCAAGTGCATGATTGACCGCACCTTGAATGAGGGCTTCAGTTTCTGTATCGATTGAACTAGTAGCCTCATCTAGTATCATTAAACGGGGATTACGAATAATTGCACGAGCAAAACTGATGAGCTGCTTTTGCCCAACAGATAATTCTTGTCCTGCATCGCTTAGACGTGTCATGTAGCCTTGGGGAAGTCCAACGACAAACTGGTGGAGATTAACCGCCTTACTTGCGACGATGACCTCTTCAAGCGAGGCATCGAGTTTTCCATAACGTATATTGTCGAATATCGTGCCATTAAAAATGAAGCTTGATTGACTCACAAAACCAGTATTCGAACGAAGCCAACCAGTTGAGCGCTCGCGGTAATCGATTCCATCAATAAGAATGGCACCGTTAGAGGGTTCATAAAAACGAAGCAAAAGACTAACAAATGTTGATTTTCCTGAACCTGTCTCGCCAACAATAGCCACACTTGTACCCGCCTTAATATCAAGGGAGAATGGGTGTAAAACTTCAATACCTTCAACATAAGAAAATGATACATTTTCAAAACGGATATCACCATGCATTTTTTCGTAATGTTCTTGCCGAGGGGCATTGAAATCGCCATATTTTTCGATGACATCTTCGCGATCTACGATGGCCGGAGTCGTATTGATAATTGACATCACCTTTTCTACACTTGCTTGGGTGTCCATGATTTCACCGAAAATATCGGCAAATTCTTGAATAGGGTTATAAATACTACTAATAAAGCCAATAAAGATAATCAAAAGTGCGACTTCGATTTCACCACTTTGTAAGGTTGGAACCACAAGCGGTCCAAAAATAACGATAACAGCAGTGGTCAAGACAGCAATGGCGTTAACGGTTGGCTGAAAGATTGCATGCATTCGTTGCGAGCGAAACCGTTTTTTTCGTATGTCTTCCGTGATTCTAGTTGTTTCTTCAAATGTTGTATCTTCAATTGCGAGAGACTTAATCGTTTTTGCACCAGTGATACACTCCGCTAACCAAGCAACATAACGACTATAGGCGTTACGCGCGGCGCGACTGAGTCTAAGTAGGCGTTTTTCAAAGAATGGGGCAAGGAATATAATGATGGGAGCAGTTGAAAGAACGACAAGCGATAGAATCCATGACATTGAAAACATTGTAATCAGTGTAAAGGTAAGCTCGAGTGTCACCCAAATTGTCCGTATAAGTCCCCATGAAAGAATACGACTAATTTTGCTTGTATCATTTTGCATTCTTGCAATCAACCAACCTGAAGGTGTTTTGTCATAGTAACTAAATGTCAATTGTTGCAATTTATTAAAGCCATCACGACGAATATCTATCATGATTTTGACCGCAAGAAAATTTGTAAAATAGTGATTAATTAAAATTGCCCCTGCGCGAATGACCATGGCCCCAAGTAAAAGGCCAATGTATTGGAAAAAATTAAGACTAAAACGTATACCAAAGAAGAAGTTAACATCGATCAACATGTGATTAATACTTGTTCCAGGAAGATCAGCAGTCTGTAAATAGGAGAAAGCTGCGCGATTAAGAAGAGGGACAAATGAAGAATCATAGAAAGCTGTAAAAGCAATCGATGTCACGATAAGAATCAGAAAAAGCCAGTATTTTTTCAAATACGGGAAGATTTGCACCCACACAGAAGCATTAACGCGCTCAGGGAGCTTTTCTTCGACAAAACTATCTTTCATCATGTCCTACGCCATCCTCGATTGAATTTCAAATATCCGTTGATAAAGACCCTCACACTTAATGAGTTGTTCGTGCGTACCCATTTGGGCAATATTTCCTTCATTAAGGACAACAATCATATCGGCATCTTTGGCTGTAGCTACGCGGTGTGTGACGATTAGTGTTGTGGTGTGTGTTTCTTTTTCTCGTTGTTTTAATGCTGTTCTAATTTGAATGTCTGTCTCAGTATCGACAGCGCTCAGTGAGTCATCAAAAATAAGAATAGGCGCCTTATTAATAATAGTTCTAGCGATAGCAAGACGTTGTTTTTGTCCGCCTGACAAGGTGACACCGTGTTCACCAACCGGCGTATCATAACCACTTTTAAATCCGACAATTGAGTCATGAATATGAGCAATTTGCGCCGCTTTAAAAATGTCCTCTTCACTTGCTTTATCATTGGCGATACGTAAGTTCGAAATAATCGTTTTCGAAAAGAGGAAGGGTTCTTGCAAAACGGTTGCAACATTTTTTCTTAAATATTGGCGGTTAATTTGTTTGATATCAATGCCATCAATCAAAATCTTCCCATCATTGACATCATGTAAACGACTAAGAAGGTGGGCAAACGTCGACTTTCCCGCCCCTGTTTTTCCCATAATTGCTACGGTTTGACCACTTTTTATGTCGAGATTAATATGGTTAAGAATAAGTTCCTCTCCATCATCATATTTAAAGCTGACATCTTGAAAGGAAATCGAGCCGGTGAGTTCTGGGGTATTACCACTATCAAGATCTTCTAATGGTTGACTATAAATTAAATCCATTCGATCCATCGAGGCGACCGCTTTTGCTAAGTTTGAAAGTATCGATGCGACGCGCCGAACTGGCCAGACAATTTGTGAAACATAGGTGATGCCTAAATAGAGGGCACCAACACTTATAGTGCCAACATAGGTGAGATAAATACCAAACAAAGTCGTAAGTGTAATCTGACCAAAAACAAAAATATCACTAGTGGAAATATAGATACTATTCGTTTTTTCAAAAGTCAGGGCCTTATTTTGATAATCCTGCAAATAATTTTCAAACTGATCAATCTCATGTTTTTCGTTGTTATAAGCTTTTACAGTTCGCGTGCCACGAATATTTTCCTCAATTCGTGCGGTCATTTGTGCTTCACTTTCGTCGGATATCCGATATAGTTTACGGACTTTCTTTACAAAAAAGTATGAGTAAAACATCATCAGTGGCAAAATGACAATCGCAGTAAGGGCAAGTTGCCACGAAATGTCTAGTAAGATCACAAATGAAACAGAAACAAGCATGAGGGTATAAACAATCATAGATACTTCAAAAATAACAAAGCGACGGAGCACCTCTTCATCACGTGTACATGTTTGAATGATGTCCCCACCCTGCATTTTCTTCAAGGATTCATAGGGGAGACGCTCAATATGATGAAAGAGTTGTAGCTGTGTACGTTTACCAATATTGGTGGAAATATAGCCGCGAAGTGAGTGGCGAACAGCACTAATTACGGCTGTGGTTAACCCGACACTGACTATTAATACCGCTAGCAACCAAATATGTTCGCGTAGATAGCTTTGACCTCCGAGAAGTTCTAAGATTAAGCGAGGAATATTCCCATTTGGTATATCGTTATTGAGTACATCGATAAGAATGGCATTGAGGTATGACAAAATAAGATTTAAAGAAATATTAAAAAACATCATGACAAAAACGAGCACATAATGCTTGCGGAATCCTTCTGTCATTTTATACATGATTTTAAAGTATCTCATTGCCACCTACTTTGTATATTTTAGCACTTTTCATTTTTCTAAAATGAACAAATATTATTTTCTGAATAAAAAGCAGTTTTTCAACTGCTTAATGGTTTACTGGCGGAGAAAGAGGGATTTGAAC
>CAYWQC010000079.1:0-5744 GCA_964460405.1 uncultured Staphylococcaceae bacterium
TTTTTTAGTTACTAGTGAATTTGTAGATGCATTCTAGGTCTTTTTAAATTTGAATCGGATGAAAAAGTAACCCGTTAGTGAGAGCAAAAGGAGCCCTCCAACAAGTAGAAGCCCACCTGTTTCACCTAGATTAAATGTGAAACGTCCACTCGGTATAAACGACGTATGTCCACTCCGCGAAGCAAGGACACTAATCCGACCGTGTGCTTCGCTAAAAGTAGCGGTATCGCTTTTACCTTCTTCATTAATGCCAGAGACTTCAACGTCTTTATTGTTGATAAAATATTGTCGAGATAGTGTGCTCATTTTATCCCATTCATTTTTAAGGGAGAGGAAAGCCTCTTCAACGCGACCCGCGGCGAACATTCCGGCACCATACATGACATAACGGGCAAAGGCTTTGGCTTGTTCTTCATAAGAAACAATCGTGTTTATGGTTTCATGAGTGGCAAAATCACTTATATCTTGGTGGGTAAAAACCCATGCTTTTTCTTCAAAATGAGGATGAGGTAGGTGTGAACGTGGATGTCTTCTTATGACACCCTCTTGTAGAGATGCATCTTCGTTAAAAAATGAGGATGTTTCTTGAACATCTATATGATCGACGATGATGTTAGATTTAGAGATTGCAATAGAACTTGCATTTTCTAATAAGAGTGGAGTAATAATATTAGCCTTATTTTTAAGGGTCTCACTTGCTAAATTATGGGCGATGCTTAGCGTTGTTTGGGGTGCAACTGAATAGGAGGATAAATCGATCAGTAGGTTTTCCTCGTCTTCATAAGTAATGGCGATAGAATAACCGTCTAATTGTCGGGTTGTCGCACTGTTATTAAATAGTTCTAGACCAATCTCATCCTCACTCAGATAAATGAGTTCACTTAATATCACTTCATTACCGACGATTAGGGAATGATTAACCCCCTTATTGGTGACATATACTTCAAAGGAGGTCGAAAGACTATCCGCGTTAATTAACACAGTTTGAACCCCAAGATTACTAGCATCATAACCACTTAATGTATAATCCTCTATTTGTACGTAATCTTCACCCTCAAGACGAGAAACGACAAGCCCATCCGTGTATAAAGGGTCACCCAGTGAAAGGGTTGTGATATAAGGCCGACTTGTGAGGGCTAGTGTTTGACTCATTAAGCTCAAATCATTAAGTGGGTATGCGTGTGAGCGATGTGACCATGAAAAAAAAGAACTAATGAGGAGGAGTGGTAACAAGGATAGCGGTAATCGTTTCATATAAATCCTTCATGGTAATAATCCTTATTATATCATCTAATCGACTGCATATGAAAACGATAAAATCACTGTTATTGTGCCTTTCTCCACTACTAAGACGGCAAAATATGTTAAAATACGCTTATAAAGATTGAATAGGGTGATGCCATTCAATGAATAGAAGCAATATGAATAAAAAGATCAATGATTATTATGTTTTACTTGCCCTAGATGAGGATAGCGCAACTGAAGTCCGTGTATTTAAAATGCTCGACAAAAAGTTCAATCTTCCTTATAAGGTTTTTTACCCCCATCTTACTCTGGGGCATTTTCCTAACGCCAATAAACGAGCCATGCTAAAAACGATTAGACGTCTATCTAAAAAGGTTGATGATATTAAAATTGACTTTAATGATGTTAAGTTATTAAACGGCAATCTGATTGCCCTGACTTTAGAACAACAAGATGTCCTTGATCAAATGTATAAGGACTTACATACCTCTCTTCCTTTTGAGGCTGACATATGGACAAGCCCTGCAAGTGGTAAATATATTCCCCATGTCTCGATTTACTTCTCACAATCGATGGATTTAACGGAAATGTATCAATACATCAAACACTCATTTACACCCTTCTCAGGTCGGCTCATTGCCATTGAACTCTCATTATTTGATGGTAAAACGTATACGATTGTTAAGCGTTTCCCCTTAAAGAAACGCTGGTTCTAGGAATAAGCTTATGTTTGATATCATCATCCAAAGGGCAAAAAGCCTCATTGAAGAAGAAGCCAAAAAAAGTGACACCATTTGGCTTGATCTTGTTGGTTTTGATGATGATATAAAAGCCTATTACTTTAAGTATTATCCTTATATCTTTGCCGACGTTAGTGAAGTTTTTGACCTGCAAAACATCGATGAACATGCATTCTATCAGTTATTAGAAAATAAACGTGACTTAAATGAAGATGAGAAGAGTCTTATCATTCATCTACTTACGCTTCATGTTATACGTCGCATCAACATGCTCTCTGTTTTAACAATAGGAGAAGATGTGACTTTTGATCTATTAAAAAAACTTGATAAGACCAAAGCGTGGTATCGCGGTCAAACCGACATTCATCAGCGCCTTATCCCTAGTTATTACCGTCCTCAGAAGACCAATGATAAAGTCAGTTTATCCTCACTTCAATCTGATTATACGAGGAAGGGGATTAGTGCTAAATTGAGGGGCATATTTAAAGGAAAAAATTTAGACTTTACGAAGGTCTCATTTGTTCAGCATACTCTCTCATTTACGCCACTTTTAGATTTCTCTAAAAATCCTTATGTTGCAACGACCTTTGCCTTAGAGGATAAGGAAAATGATGGTGCTCTTTATGTTGTGGATACGAGTAAAGCATATATGACGCGACTAAGCAGTGAACAAAAGATTAATCAGGTATTAAATGACTTACATGTCGAATATTATAATAATCGTCCGAAAATAGCCACGCTCATTCGCTCACCACTATTTCGCGCCCTTGTGGATGGTTCAGTGTCCTCTAATTTTTATTTGTTTGATGTTGAGACTAATGATCGCATGCGAATACAGTCAGGCACCTTTGTCCTCTTTAATGACGTCATCTTTGTTAAAAACCATATGATCGTCTCATCACAAACAAAAGACGCACTTGTGGGCTCAATTCGTATGCATCGGATTAAAAAAGAAGATAAGGAAGCACTTAAACAAGCATTAGTAAAAAAGAGTGAACGTTATACACTCACTCATTTAATGGAACCTTATACGTATATGAAGGATTAAAAAGGGTTATCGTCTAGATAACCCCTTGTTTTATTATCGCGTCTGCGACCTTATCAAAACTATAAACATTGGCCCCAAATAGGAGGTCATTTTTCTTGTGATAGGCTGCCGCGACATCATGAATATTATGGAAGATTTGCCGCATCACATCGGAGAGAATGCGGTCAACCTTATCAAAGCTATAGCTATAGAATTGATGGTTTTGTGAAATTTCTAAACCAGAGACAAGCACACCACCAGCATTAGCAGCCTTAGCAGGACCAAAAATAATATTGTGTTTTCTTAAGAGGTCAATGCCTTCCTTAGTTGTTGGCATATTTGCTCCTTCAGCGACAAGAAGAACACCATGATCAATCAATTGTTGGACAGAAGTCTCATCGAGTTCATTTTGCGTAGCGCAGGGAAGCGCAATATCGCAGGCAATGTTCCATAAAGCCTTATTGTCAGGGGTGTAGGTGGCTTCTTTATCCATCTGCGGGTATTTTTCTAAGCTTGTCCGTTCAATTTCTTTAAGTTGTTTAACAGCATCAACATTAATGCCTTTAGGGTTATAAATCATTCCCCCTGTATCGGACATAGCAAGGACGGTTCCCCCTAGCTCCTGGACCTTTTTAGCGGCAAAACTCGCGACATTACCCGAGCCTGAAATCACAACTTTTTTACCTTTGAAGTCTGTGTTTAGCATCGTTTTTAGTGCTTCTTCAACAAAGTAGACGAGGCCAAAACCAGTCGCTTCAGGGCGGCCAAGTGAACCCCCATATGTTTGGTCTTTACCCGTAAAGGCAGCGTTGAATTGGTTTTTTAGTTTTTTATAATAGCCATACATAAAACCAATCTCACGTTTACCAACGCCTAAGTCCCCTGCGGGCACATCAAGATCATCACCAATATGACGATACAGTTCACTCATAAAGGCTTGGGTAAAGCGCATAATGTCTTCATCACTTCGATGTTTAGGGTCAAAGTCGCTTCCACCTTTGCCCCCTCCCATGGGAAGCGGGGTAAGGGCGTTTTTAAAGGTTTGTTCAAAGCCTAAGAATTTTAGAATCGAGAGGTTAACCGTGCGATTAAAACGAATGCCTCCCTTATAAATGCCAAGCGCGGAGTTATATTGGACACGGTAACCGCGGTTGACTTCAACCTCGCCTTTTTGATTCATCCATGCGACACGAAAGGCAATAATTCTTTCGGGTTCTAATAGACGACCAATGACATTGTATTTTTCATATTCAGGATGATTGTCAATCACCTCATCGACGGTTTCAGGCATTTCTTCCACTGCTTGGTGATATTCTTTTTCACCGGGATGCTTGTCCTTGAGAATTTGTAATTGTGTTTGTAAATATGTGTTTTGTAACATAAAGTCTCCTTGTTAATTTTTTAATAAATAATCGAGTAGTTTTTGACTGGCTTCCATTGGCCCTTTTGATTCGTAACCAGGAAGGGCAAGGCGTGTATACATTTCCCCGAGTAAGACGTGATCATCCTCTAAGTGTTGGAAATATTGCGATAGAAGCGGGTCACATTGTGTCTTTCTTTGTACCGGCCCAAAGGGATTAGCAAAGTAAGAAGACACGAGGCCAACTTCACTAGTTGTTCCCTTAGCGAGGCGTTGTCCCTTCTTAAATACTTTAAGAGCGTCTTGACTTGTAGAGAAGAGGGTAATTCCCTTGTCACTAGGTGTGTAATTATTCGCGTATAAGACCATATCAATATCATGGTCTTTAACGACATAATCATACGCACTCACTGGGAGAATCACGCGGGCATTGACCTTGTCAGGATTGAGGAATATCGCCCGGTCAATTTCTTTATAAGCATAACCGGCATCAAGATCATCAAGACGGACAAAGGCACCCAGTTCAGTACCAAAGGCAATGACTTTACCTGCTTTGATAGAGAAGACACCCATATCATCAAAGATGATGCGCATATCCTTAATATTGTCTTTTCCACTCATACGTAGGGCCTCAAGTGTTTCTGATTTACCGGCGCCACTATCGCCGATGAGCACAACATTTTTTTTCTGGTTGTTTTTTAAAGTGATTTGTACCATCGCGCCATGAATCGGTAGATTACCAGCATCAATTTGGGCAACATTATGGAGGGTGAGGAGCATTTTCTTTAAATAACCAAAGTAATCATTTTTATCAAGGCGGGATACAAAGCCAATATATACGCCTTCTTGTTTGTCATGATAATACGTGCAGTCAAATGCATCTTCTCTGATGCCATAAACATAAATAAGGTCAGGTTTAGCATGACGGAATTCTTCCATCGTGGCAAATTCAAAGAGGTTAGAAAGACCGACGCCATGATGAATAAAGTCACGGTGAATATAGGTAAACGCTAAGAGGCGTCCCACCTTAACAGGAAAAACGTAATAGTGTTGTTTATCAATACTTAAATCCTTGAGGGGATTAAAGTCAATTTCTCTAAATAAACCCTTTCTTGTATTGCTTTTGGTATAGGCAATAAAGGGAGGTCGCGAGAGAAGTGTGGTGACAAACGGGACATGTTGAAGGTTGACGTAATTGCTACTTATCGGATAACTATGAAGGGCATAGAGGAGGGTAGCATTGACCCCTGCGGGTAATTGACGATAGACGCGGTAATCATAACCTAATATGCCTTGGGTAATCGTGCGATAAATGCTTAATATTTTGGCATTAAAGGTGTCAGCGTAATTAATCATATCGGGAACACGTGCT
>CAYWQC010000080.1:0-5706 GCA_964460405.1 uncultured Staphylococcaceae bacterium
TTAGTATATAATAAAATAAGTTTATAGGGAAAAAAATCCCAATACGGAGGGCGACAATGAAAAAGAAACCTTTAATATCGAAAAATATGGTTTATCGTGTTCCCTTATACTTGACAGTATCACGCGATTTAATGAGTGAAGGACATAAGTATATTACAGCACCCATGATCGCAAAAATTACGAATATTAACGTCGAAACAGTCAAAAAAGACTTATCAATTATTTGCACAACACCTGGTCATCCACGCATGGGTCGAGATGCCACAACGCTTATTGAAGAGATTGTTGATTTTGGCGTTTATACCCAAATTTCGAACGCCATTCTTATTGGTTCTGGTTCATTAGGGCACGCCCTTCTTTCCTACCAAAAATTTAATGATTGGGGTTTAAATATTGCTGCTGGATTTGATGTAAACCCTGCTGTCATTGATACGAAAATCAACGCGATCCATATACATTCACTAGATGAGATTAACACGGTTGTCAAGGCCACTAACGCGGAGATTGCTATCATTACCGTTCCCGCTGAGGCTGCCCAACATGTCGTTGATCTTGCCATCAAAGCTGGGATTAAAGCGATTTGGAATTTTTCTCCAACTCACTTACGTGTTCCTAAGAACATTATTCTCCAAAATGAAAATATGGCATCATCGCTTTCTCTTCTCAACTATCATCTAAAAGTCTCTAAACAAAAAGCTAGACGCGTAAGACGAACCAAGGCATAAACAAAGGCATAACCAAAAATCAAAGGGACCATCGCTGGTCCCTTTAAGTTTATTCAAATAAGTCTTTATTTAGTTCTTTAATCTTGCGTTTAACAGGATTAATGACCTTCTTCACGTTACCTTCAATAAAGGGATTACGTAACTTTGCATTTTCAAGTAATTCGACGAATGGATAACGTCCACCTAACTTGCAAAGCTTAACATACTTTTTCCATGCCTTATCGCGATTTTTAAACATTTCGGTCGCAAATTGGAAAGCTAATACTTGCGCAAGTGTGTAATCAATATAATAGAATGGGCTTGAGAATATATGTCCTTGACGGAGCCAGTAGGTTCCTTTTTCTAAATACTTTAGACCTGTGTATTTACGGACTGGCAAATATTTCTTTTCAATTTCCCGCCACTTAGCGCAACGTTGCTCATGTGTAACATCTGGGTTTTCATACACCCATTCTTGGAATTCATCAACGCTGACACCATAAGGAAGGAATTTAACAGCACCTTCTAAGTGAGAGAGATGATATTTCTTATCTTCATCAAAGAATAAATGCATCCATGGCCAAGCAAAGAATTCCATCGACATCGAATGAATTTCACAAGCTTCGAGTGTGGGCATACGATATTCAGGAACCTTAATATTACGAGACTGATAGCCTTGGAAAGCATGACCCACTTCATGAGTTAGGACATCAACATCACCCTGCGTGCCATTGAAGTTTGCAAAGATAAATGGCGCTTTATAGCGAGGCATGTATGTCATATAGCCACCACCGCGTTTACCAGCTCTAGCATCGAGATCAAGTAGTTCATTATCAACCATGAAATTAAAGAATTCGTTGGTTTCTGGACTCATTTCGTTATACATTGTTTTCGCTTGTTGTACGAGGTATTCACGATCACCACGTGGGGTCGGATTTCCATCAACAAAACTTTGATTAAGGTCGTAAATTTTTGGACTCTTAATTCCAGCACGCTTTGCGATTTGACGATATAAACGGTTTACAAAAGGAACGACTTCGCGATAAATTTGATCACGATAGCCTTTGACATCATCGGCGGTATAGTCAACGCGACCCAACTTCAGATACCCGAGTTCAACAAAGTTTTTAAACCCGAGTTTTTTCGCCATTTGATCACGGATTTTGACCATTTCATCGTATATTTCACCAAGTCTTTGATCGTTTTTTTCAAAAAACTTAGTCGTAGCCTTAAAGGCCGCTTTTCTCGTATCACGATCCTTATCTTGCGTGAATTTACCCATTTGTGAAAGATTATATGTTTCTCCATGGAATTTAATCTTCGCGCTCGAAATTAACTTTGAGTATTCAGTTTGAAGTTTTGCCTCTTTAGCCATTAAGTCCATAATCGAATCATCAAAACATTTAAGCGATGTCTCCACCATTTTGAATAGATAGTTACCAAATGTTTTTTCAAGTTCGGCCTTAAATGGGGAAGCAACGAGTAATTGATTGAAGCGATTAGAAAGTTGACTAATATAGGGATATATCGTATCTAAATAGTCATTTGCCTCACTGATTTCCTTATCAGTGTAATCAAGTGAAAAACGAATGCTAATGATTGTAATATCAGTGCTTAGTTCATCACTATAGGCTTGGATTTTTTTGACAGCCTTGATGGCATCTTGCGCATTTGAGGCTTTTTCAAATTCGCCGATTAATAGGCCAAAATCCTTTTGGATGTCCTCTAATTTTGGGACACGAGTTGGATATTCACTAAATTTCATGTAATCTCCTTTATGATTTTTATGATATTCATACTGCGAATTCATTTTATCACTATGTTTCGCGATTGTAAAACAATAGAAAACGAATGAATTCACAGCGTTTTAGTCGTTATATGTGCTCTTCTATTTTCATGCCAATCATCGCTGCGAACACAACAAAAATAATTGAGCGTGCGTTAAAGTTGTAATTGTCGACAATCTTATTGTGCTTTAGGACTAAGCGTCGATAATTCGTCATATTATTGTCTAGATTGGCAATTTTACTGGCAATTGCATCGATTTTATCTTCATCAGTTAGTTCGGTAAAGTATTTTCTTGCCTTTTCAAGCGCCTTATCAATTGTTGTGTAGACTTGATCACGATTTTGCTCAATAAAATCATCGCTATCACTAGCAAATTCAAAGGGTTTAAAACGGAGTTCAACCCCATCATCTTCCATCGTATGTTTAATGCCTGCTAGTTCTTCATTAAGGTCTCGTAATAAAATATTACTGGCTTTACGAATCCGTCGAAAAGTCTTGCGATATTGCAAAGAAAAATAGGCGAAAATGACACCACTAAGTAAATAGATGAAGATGGCGACAATAATAATATAATGCAGTGCTTTTAACTCGGGCATAGTGATATTATGCTAGCATTATTAGCACTATTTTTCAACAAAACTGAGCGTGTAACCGATATCATTTTACTGTTAGCATTTTTGACATTATGTAAGATTAGATGATATTATATATCATGAGGTAAATTTATGGCAGAAAAACCTATTGTTGCAATTATGTATGACTTTGATAAAACCTTGTGCGGGGAAGATATGCAAAACTACAGTTTTATTCCCGCTTTAGGCATGACACCTACTGAGTTTTGGGGCGCCACTGGTGCTTTTAGTGCGGAAACTGGTGTTGAACGTATTCTATCTTATATGTACGTGATGGTAAAACTCGCTAAAGAAAAAGGGATTAAATTAACTAAAGATTATATGTTTTCCCTTGGTAAAGATATTCGTTTTTATGATGGCGTTAGAACTTGGTTTAAACGCCTTAATGATTACGGGGTATCCCGTGGAGTTCGAGTTGAACACTATCTCATCAGTAGTGGAAACAAAGAAATTATCGATGGCTGTGATATCGCTGATGAATTTAAAGAAATCTATGCCTGTGAGTTCCACTTTGATAAAGAAAGCAAACTACCTGTATGGCCAAAGCTCGCCATTAATTACACCGCTAAAACGCAGTTCTATTTCCGAATTTCAAAGGGAGTACTTGATGTAAAAGAGGATAACGCCGTCAATCGTAAAAGTGAAAAACGCCGTATTCCTCATCATAATATTATCTTTATTGGTGATGGGATGACCGATGTCCCCATTATGCATCTTGTGAAAAAAAATGGTGGTCACTCAATTGCTGTGTATCCTAAAAATCAAGAAAACAAAATTGAATATTTGATTGAGGATGATCGTGTCAACTTCAAATGTAGCGCCAATTATCGCACTGGATCAAAACTAGAGAAAATTGTTAAACTCGTGATTGATCAAGTTAGCGTCACAAACGAAATTGAAAAACATCAAGAATCTTAGTAAGCAAAGCAGAAAAACATTTCTGCTTTTTTTGTCTTTAAATTGAATAACACGACCTAAAGCAATATAATTCAATATGGGAATAGTCATTGGACTATCATATCAATTATGGAAAATTATCACATTGACGATGTCATTAGCGTCCAAATAACAAGTATTCGTAACTATGGTGCGCTTGTTTTAGCTGACAATGGCCAGCGAGGGCTTTTACACATATCGGAAATATCGCCTTTTTTTGTCGCAAACATCGATGAATTTATTAGTGTCAATGAGGTTATTAATGTCAAGGTCTTAGAAACCGATGCCACAACGGGTTTTCTTAAAGTATCACTCAAGCAACTGCAACCTGAGGGACGAAAGCATAAAAAGCGTCGTAAGCATGAGAAAATTAACGACAGTGAAATCGACTTTTCCCCGCTCGAACAACAATTACCTATTTGGATCAAACAAGCAAAGGAGCAAATCCATGATTAAATTAGACTTAGAAAACATTATTCATCCCCTAGATTTAGACACATACAAAGACAAGGTCACCGCTATCCATGCAATGATAAACGACAAAAGTGGACGTGGTAATGATTACCTTGGTTGGCTTGATTGGCCCCTTAGTTATGATAAACAAGAATTTCAGAAAATTAAGAGTAGTGCTGATTATATACGTAAGCATTTTGATATTCTCGTGGTTGCGGGTATCGGTGGTTCTTACTTAGGCGCTCGTGCGGCCATTGAAGCCCTACAAGGGCTTTATCAACAAGATTCTCTTGAAATCATCTTTATAGGCCAAACACTTTCGCCTAACTACACGAGCCAAGTTTTAACCTATCTCAAAGGTAAAAAATTTGCGATTAATGTCATTTCAAAAAGTGGAACCACTACCGAAACTAGTGTTGCATTCCGCCTCATTAAAGATTTACTTGAGCAACAAGTCGGCAAGGAAAAAGCCCGTGATGCTATTTTTGCCACTACGGATAAGACAAGTGGCGCACTTCGTCAATTGGCGGACCAAGAAGGCTATACAACCTTTGTGCTTCCTAGCGACATCGGTGGTCGTTATAGTGTCCTCACTGCTGTCGGACTTCTACCAATTGCCGCCGCAGGTCTTGATATTGATGCGCTCATGCAAGGCGCTCTAGATGCATACCACGAAACTAATCATGCTGATCTTAACAGCAACGCTTGTTACCAATATGCCGTTACTCGTGACTTCTTATATCGCCGTGGTTATGCAGTTGAAATGTTTGTCACCTATGAACCGCAATTTGCCATGATTAGCGAATGGCTAAAGCAACTATATGGAGAAAGTGAAGGCAAAGAGAAAAAAGGATTACTACCTGCTAGTGTTAATTTTTCAACTGACCTTCATAGTCTCGGTCAATTTGTCCAAGAAGGTTCTCCTGTCCTTTTTGAAACCATTGTTTTTGTTGATCAACCTCGGGAAGATATTAAGGTTCCCCACGACGAACAAAATCTTGATGGTCTCAACTATTTAGAGGGGAAAACTTTAAGTTATGTTAATGCCCAAGCTTTTAGAGCGACACTTGATGCTCATGTCAAAGAAGGGAACGTTCCTAATGTTGTCATTGGCCTCAATAAGCTCGATGCTCATGCCCTTGGATATCTCTTCTATTTCTTTATGCGATCAGTGGCGATGAGTGCGTATCTAC
>CAYWQC010000081.1:0-5552 GCA_964460405.1 uncultured Staphylococcaceae bacterium
TAATGAAATTCTATAAATAAATATAGTAAAAGACTAAACATTGAATAAAATGAATGAATGTAAGTGCTTATATTTTAATGTCGTCTCTTTTGTGGATAGGGGCTAAGGAATGTTTTAATCGCCTCAACCTTATCTAGTTGTTCCCAGGGTAAATGAAGATCTTGGCGACCAAAATGACCATATGCCGCAATATCTTGATATTTAAAAGTCGGTTTTGTCAGTGCAAAATCACGGGTAATAATGCCTGGACGACAATCAAAAAGCGCATTAATCACCTTAAGTATGACATCATCATCATAACGACCAGTTTTAAAAGTCATAATAGATACACTCAAGGGTTCGGCAATACCAATCGCGTAACTAAGTTGAATTTCTAAACGTTTTGCCACACCCGCGGCCACTAAGTTTTTTGCAATGTATCGCGCCATATAGGCGGCGCTGCGATCAACCTTGCTAGGGTCCTTTCCACTAAATGCTCCACCTCCATGCCGAGCATAGCCACCATACGTATCAACAATAATCTTCCGCCCAGTTAGACCTGTATCACCTTCAGGACCACCAATCACAAAACGTCCTGTTGGATTAATAAGCGTTTTAAAATCAGTGTTTAAATTGAAACTTTCAACAACAGGAAGCATGATTTGCTGATGAATAAATGTTTTAAAAACTTCAAAATTGACATGGTCATCATGTTGAATTGACATGAGAACAGTATGAATTCGTGGATGGCGTGGGTCACGATAATCAATCGTTACTTGTGATTTCATATCAGGCCGAGATCCGGGAAAACGTCCCTCCTTACGGAGTTGACTGGCCGTTCTAACTAATTTGTGAGCAATGACAATAGCTAGAGGCATATAACCAGGATTTTCATCACTAGCGTAGCCAAACATAATACCTTGATCTCCTGCACCTTGAAGCGCAAGGTCACCACGGTTAACCCCTTGTTTAATATCCGGACTTTGTTGATTGATTCGCACATCAATTTGACACTGATGCCCATCAATACCTAGTTCTGGTGAAGTATAACCAATATCCACAAGAACTTGACGCGCTATCTGCTCATAGTTTGGATAAGCCTCGGCGCTAATTTCCCCACTAATAAGCACATAGTTCTTCGTAGCGAATGTCTCACAAGCAACACGCGCGTTCGCATCAAGCGCTAGTGTCGCATCTAATATTGCATCACTAATTTGGTCGCAAACCTTGTCGGGATGGCCCTCACTCACAGATTCGCTTGTAAATAAGTGTTGTAATTCCATATCAATTCCTCTTTTCTAACAAAAAATTACTTTCTCGAAGGAAAGTAATTTATCATCATTACTATCCTCATTGCTCAGTTTCTCACTGCTTGGGTTAGCACTTACTCCTAAAGGAGAGTTGCTACTACATCGATACCCTCTAAATGTAGTTCTTAATAAGGTTATGTACTAGTTAGTGTAGAGTCTTATTTAGCTAAAGTCAAACAAGACAATCACATTTTTAAACTAATTTAATCAATTGACCTTCGCCATTGCCCTTGAGCCCGTCAGCGTTAGCCTCATCAGTGTCAATATGCATGGCAAGCGCAAAATCATCACGAACACGAATAACCGTGTCATTAAGAATTAAAGAACGTTCGTCGGTATCAATTTTAACGCCGACAATTTCCCCATTAGTCACACCAAATTCAGCGGCATCAGCAGGGGTCATATGAATATGGCGTTTTGCAATAATTAAGCCTTCTTGAAGTTCTAATTCACCGGCTGGTCCAATTAATTTAATGCCTGGGGTTCCTTTGATGTCGCCACTTTCTCTAATAGGGGCGGTTACACCAAGAGCGCGAGCATCAGTGAGGCTGATTTCAACTTGACTAGCTCTGCGACATGGACCTAGAATGGACACCCTCTCCATCGAGGAGCGGGGGCCGACAATCGTCAATCTTGTTGTCGAGACAAACTGTCCGGGTTGACTGAGGGGGGCTCGTGATTCCAATTGTGCGCCTTTGCCACATAAAACTTCTAGATCTTGTTGAGAAACATGGATGTGACGTGCCGATGTTTCGACTAAAATTTTTCTCATAAATGACTCCTTATCTTATCTTCGAACACAATTATAGCACACAGAACAAAAAGTAGGGACGATTCGCCTACAAACATTTCAAGTTAATACTGAACTATTGTATAATAATGAAGATAGTCAAAGGGAGTTAGACATGGTCATTGATTTTGAAACAAAAGAGCAACAATTAAAAGCTATTATCGCTCGTAAAGATGTCAAAAATCTCCGCATTTTTTGTGCGTCTTTTGAAGCCGTTGATTTTGCCGAAATTGCTAATTACTTGGCACCAGTTGATCTCCTCTTTGTGTTTAAAACGGTCAAGAGTGAATACACCGCTGATGTTTTTACCTTTCTCAACAAAGATGTACAAGAAGCATTGCTTGGTCTTTTTAGTGATCGACAAGTTGTTGAACTAATCGATAACACTTTCAGTGATGACATTGCCGACTTTCTAGAAGATATGCCTGCCAATCTTGTCAGCAAAGTTCTTGATAAAGCGGACAAAGTCACCCGTAATGATCTCAATATATTGTTGAATTATAAACCCGAAACTGCTGGTTCTATCCTCACCCGCGAATATATCGAACTAAGAGAAACACTGAGTGTTAGTGATGCCCTTGAGAAAATTCGCCAAATCGGTAAAGATGCTGTGACCATTCATTCAACTTTTGTCATTGATCATAAACGTAACCTAGTTGGTGTTCTCTATATTGAAGATTTACTGTTTGCAGAACCCAATCAAAAAATTGGTGATGTTTGTGAAAAAGACTTTATCACTGTCCAAGTTAATGATGACCAAGAACATGTTGCCGACGTCTTTCAAAGGTATGACCGTAATGTCATTCCTGTTTTGAATAGCGACCGTAAACTAGTAGGCATTATCACAGTTGATGATATCATCGACGTCATCAGCGATGAGGCGAGTGAAGATATTGAAAAAATGGCGGCCCTCACCCCACTTGAGAATAGTTATCGCGATTCAGGTGTTCTCACCCTAGTTAAAAGCAGTGCCCCATGGATATTAATCTTAATGGTCCTCGGTGCCTTCTCAACGTTTATTCTTAATCGCTTCGAACAAAGTATCGCTAGTGTCATTATTATGTCGACGTTTATTCCTCTACTCTTAAACACCGCTGGTAATTCTGGTACCCAAAGTGCCGCACTTGTCACGCGTAGTATTACGCTTAAAGAGTATGATAAGGATGAATATATGCTTATTATTTGGAAAGAGTTACGTATCGCCTTTTTTGTTGGACTAATTGTTGCCCTCTTTTCATATATCATGATTAATCTTGAGTTTATCATCGGGATAGTTAATGTCAGCGAGATTAATGGTGTTTTACTAAACAAATGGAGTCAAGACTGGTGGATGGAAATCACTAAAATCAGCACAGTCATTGCCCTCACCTTATTCGTGGCCATCACCGTTGCTAAGTTAGTGGGTGCTTCACTGCCTATCATCGCAAAGCTAGTCAAACTTGATCCTGCCCTCATGGCAAATCCGTTAGTCACAACCACTGTTGATATTGTTGTTTTGGTGTTATACTTTGGATTCATTACAATTTTATTTTAAGGAACTGATATGAAAAAATTATTGGCTAATAAGGCTTTACTACATGAAATTTTACGGTTTATTATCGTCGGTGGTGTTGCTACGGCAGTTGATTTTCTCGTGGCATCACTTTTTCAATATGTTATTTATCCATCCCAAGACATTTGGAATCTAATCGGTCTCATCCCTGTGACTGCTTCAGTGTTTGTCTCAACCATCATGGGGTTTTCTGTCGGGGTGATTGTCAACTACTTACTATCAATTTTTGTCGTATTTCAAGACGTCGCCAACAAGAAAACAAGTCGCTCTGTTTTAGGTTTTATCATATTTCTTGGACTTGGTATCATTGGTTTTCTCATCAACTTAGGTATCAAAGAAGTCGCGAATATGGTCGTGCCATTTAAAGAAAACTTTTTCTGGTTCGCCTTTGTATTTGCCCTTGCGACGCTTATTGTGTTAATTTATAATTATATTTCACGTAAACTCATCCTTTTTAAAAGTGAAAAGAGCGAAAAAAATGATTAAACTTTGGCAACGATTCGTTTATCAAACACGCATGATTCTCAACAAAATCTTGCGGTTTTTCGACCAGATAAATGAATGGATGATTAATCTATTTAATCACCACCACTTTGTCATCATGTTGATTGTCATTACAACGCTTATTTTCACTGCGAAAATCGCCCTTATTCCCATCATTAATGGTGATACTTATTGGTTTTTAGAACCCTGGGTTACATATATTCGTGAGCATGGTGGTCTAGCTTCAATAGGCGAAATTCCTATCAGTTATTATTCGACGAGTATTGGTAATGTTCCATATGGAGATGTTCGCCTTGAAACACTCATGATTGAAGGGACAACTCGTGGTAATTATCCTGTCTTTTATTACACCATTCTCGCGCTCTTTTCATATCTGCCACTTTCAAATCTTGCTGTTGTCAAAATCTTTTCAATATTGATGGATTTTGTCATGGCGGCTGGACTGATCATGATCGTCTCTCAATTCACGCGACGGAAATCAATCCAATTGGTTGCTTATGCACTGGCCTTACTCGCGCCAACGTTTTTCATTAATTCGAGTATGTGGGGTCAAACTGATGTTGTCTATGGGGCCATGGCCTTATGGTTTGTCTTTTTCTTAATGAGAAATCGCCCTAAAACTGCGTTAATTTTTATTGGTCTTGCTCTTACCATAAAAATTCAGATTGTCTTCATCCTTCCACTCGTTGGTTTTTTGTTTTTGAAAAGGAAGTTCCGCCTTGTCTATCTATTGATTGTTCCCCTTGTCGTATTTGCAAGTTTTATCCCTAACTATATCGCGGGGATGAACTTTATGACACCGATTCAGCAATACACTGACCTTGTCGGGACTTATAATAGCGTGAATATGAATTCAGGCTCATTCTACGCTTTCTTTGAAAATATCAACTACAAGCTTTCACCATATGTTGATGATTTTGCCATTCCCTTTACGTTTGTCGCGCTTTTAACCGTTATTTATTATGCCTATCAACAAGGCGTAAAAGTGAGTAGCCATGCCATTCTACTTTTCGCAACACTCTTCAGTATTCTTACCCCCTACTTGTTACCTCATATGCACGAACGTTATTTTTACATGGCGGAGATTCTCTTCCTAGCCTATGCTTTAACCCGTAAAAATCGTTGGCATTTTGTATTTTTGAGTCAACTTTCGGGACTGCTTACCTATGCTAAGTTTTTACTCGGAGGTTATCTTTTTACAGGAATCGGGATTGGAAATAACATTATTGCGGCGCTCATAAATGCCTATCTCATCATCGCTTTGATTCGTGATATTTCACTTTTAGAAAAAGAACAAAAAGTACTGACTAATAACTCGAATAATTTTTCATAATCCGATATTGTATTTTTCTAATTTATCATTTATAATTAATCACGTTATGCAGCCATGGCGGAATGGTAGACGCGTACGTTTGAG
>CAYWQC010000082.1:0-1336 GCA_964460405.1 uncultured Staphylococcaceae bacterium
CACAAACATTAGTTTGAAAATACGACTCATGGTAATATAGAAAAAAGGAAATCTGATGGATCTTATTGCACACCTTCAATCAACAAATCGTCGTCAATATCTTGAACAAGCCAACTATGTATATCTTGGCACTGTTTTTTCTTCATTAGCGTTGTTGCCACTTATGTATTTTACTGGTTATATATGGCCATTTATTTTTACAATCATTTCCATACTGATAAGTATTATCACTTTTTTAATGAATCGAAGAGGTTATCACGGACTTGCTTCTACCATTTATTTAACCAACCTTACATTTCAAGCGATATTCAATTCACTGGCTTTTGGCACTAAAGCCGGTTTTGTCTTTTATTTTTTTAATATGGCAGTGCTGATTATTTATACGAACTGGAAAGGCCTATATAAACTTCTTACTATCGGTGGGCAAACCGCACTATTTCTAGCTCTATCGATTTATAGTCTCTATGTGCCTCCCCTTCATAACTTGAGTATCACTTATACAATCATATTCTTCATCATCAATATTATTTTGAATATTATCGGTGTCGCTCATTCAGCGCATTTCTATTTAGTCATTGCCCGGAAGGCACAGGCAGATTTACGCCTTTATGCGATTACAGATTATCTCACCGGTTTACCTAATCGCAATGCTTTCATCCACTTTATCCGTGGTCTCAAAAATAATCCTCACAAGGACAACAAAGTAGTGGGTATGATGATGATAGACATCGACCACTTTAAGGCGATTAATGATAATTATGGCCACCCAGTCGGCGATCAGGTATTAGTGCATCTTGCTCAAATACTAAGCAATTTAATGGGACCTTATGATTTTTTTGGCCGTTATGGTGGTGAGGAATTCGTTGCCATTCATTTCAGTGATGACCAACAATCAATGCTTGAATTTGCCGAGCATCTCAGAGCCACTATTGCCACAACTTGTATACAAGTTGATGATCATCAAATCAACTTCACCATTTCAATTGGTCTTCTCTATCATCATGAAGGTATCGATGATTATGAACGGTCCATTTCGATAGCGGACACCCTGCTCTATGTGGCTAAAGAAGCTGGTCGTAACCAAGTAAAAAGTCAAATCATTTGAATGATTTAGCTTATTAATAAGCTATATTTTTTGCAAACACTTTCATCCTTTCATTCTTACTAAATTCAACACTGCTTTTTTATCATTCATATATAATAAAAATAGCTCGATTTTTAAAAGGGAAAGGACCAATTTATATGAAAAAAGCATTCCTTATATCTGGAGGGATTCTTGTCACACTTGCTCTTATCATTGGCGCTTTTTGGATCAGTGCTTTTAATGGTGCTATTA
>CAYWQC010000082.1:1346-5541 GCA_964460405.1 uncultured Staphylococcaceae bacterium
AAAGAAGCCACTGTCAATCAACACCGCGGTGATGTTCACGCCGCACTATCAGCACGATACGACAAGGTAGATGCCTTTATTGACGCTATTGAAGACGCCAATGCCACCGTTCTCAGTTATTTAGAAACGATTACCGATGCTCGCGAAGCATTTGCCGATGCGATTGATCAAGGCGATCCTAGTGACGCTGAACAAGCTGCGGAAACGCTTGATGCGACATTTGTTACGCTTGTCGCCTATATGGAAGATAACCCAGACTCTTATAATACGGTAAACCTCTACTCAGGCTTCATGGGTGAATTTTCCGCCTCGACAAATGCTGTTAGATTTGAGATAGGCGAATATAATAAAGCAGTCCGTGAATACAACGTCCATATCCAAACATTTCCAAATCAGATTTTTGTTGGTGGTCGCACGGTTTTAAGTGAGTATAGTCTCACCAACTACAACGCAACCTTGCCGACGTTTAATTAGGTTTTGTATGACTCATCCACGTCCTTATTTTCGGACTATGAAGACAATTTCATTATGTCTTGCCTTATTTTTAAGTGCGTGTCAAAGTCCTGATCCCCATATCATTCGTGAGACTGAAGAGTTTTATATCAATGATCGAAGTCATGTACTCCTCAACGCGACAAGATGGACGATCCTCACTTATAGTGAGGAACTGTATGAAGATTCACAACAGCCCTACTTTCAAGATAATAATATCAGTGGCACACAAGTCGTCATTGCCACGCATGTTGGCGAAGCAGACAGCATTGACACAACGGCAACATTTAATACATGGGGGATTGGTCAACATGACATGGGTATTCTCATCACCTTCTTCTTTACTGAGGGAGAAGATACGTATGTTTATGATTCACTATCATTTCAAATCGGTGATCGGATGGCGGGCTATCTCTCTGCTTTCACCGCTAGTGGTCTTGTGAGCGAATACTTTAATGATCCTGACATTTCAATTCATAATGTTGATCAACGCATCATCTCCCTATATTTTTCGGTATTATCTTACATTTATTTGAATGTTTATGAATATGAGACGTATGACTATCAAAGCTTTATCGACGAATATGAAGCCAATCAATACACCTACTTTGGTCCCCTTCCAAGTGATCATGAAATAACACCTCTTCCATGGTGGGGATGGCTGTTAATTGTTACGGGTATCCTTGCTTTTGGTATCTTTCCTGGACGCTATATCTTCCCGCTTCTATTCAGTCTCATCAGCATGCGTCGTGGGGGTGGGGGTCGTTCTCGGGGTTATTGGTTTAGACGTTAATCACGCCACCACTTTTAGCGTGTCATGAACATCATGTATCATCGCTACACATCGATATTTGCAATCGTCATTTCTATGGTTATAATGATAAGCCAACAGGAGAAACTCATATGATGACAACCGAAAATAATTTGACAAAATATGAAGAGGATTATTATCATAAAAAGAGGGGGTTATTATGCATATCACATATACAACTTTAGACATTAACACGCTTCTCTTTACGTATGGTGACTGCTTTGAAAGCGCTGATCTCGCCCTAAAAGAATTTGCCAAAGAAAATACCATTACCCTTGGTGATGTTTATGAATTTGATTTCATCGTATCCCAGGGTGGTAAAAAACAAACAACCAAGTTTGTTTACTATGTAGTTGACGACGAGGTAAGGGGGCGTGGTAGCATCCAATCCGTCACTTTCAAACATCATAATTTTATTAAAATAGTGTGTAACCAGGATGAATTATCACAAGTGCTCGAAGGACAAAAAAAAGATGAACTGGAACAATTTTTAAAAAAGGATCATCATCGCCTTGATATATCAAAAATCTTTGCACTTTATCAAACAAGTGAGACTGACACAACTATTTACATGCAATATAAATAATCAAAAATGACCCCTTATTAAAATGAACTGAGGATCACTTCTTTTGATGATTCAAACAGCGTTTATTTTGCAACGTTATCAAGTGATTCGACAAATTCAAGATGGTGCTCGACAATTCGGTTATTGGCAGTGCCATCGATATCATCGCCATGAGCAAAAATAAATGAGGCCCTTAGCGACTTGCCCATAAGGACATGCTGAAGCCAGTAAACATCATCCTCCCACATGAGATGATAAGGGATATCATCAATACGAAACCATTGAGGACGCATCTCATCGCTTTCTTTGAGCTCCCCCTCCCATTCCGTACAAACATAGACATTCATGCGAAGCGGATAACTATGAGGAAAATCAATGATAGCGCGTTTTTCATAAATACGCGGTATTAATCCAGATTCTTCCTCTGCTTCACGGAGAGCAGCCTGCTCAATGCTTTCACCTTTTTTTAGTTTGCCACCAAAGCCATTGTATTTATTGACGCCGAAACCACGTTTTTTCATCCCCAATAAAACGTAATTATCACGGATAAACAAAACATTGGTTACATCTTTTACTTCCATATTCATTCCTCTTTCATTATGTGATTAGCCTGCATTTTGCTGTGTCTTTGCTAAGTGTTTCCAATTAAAGAAGGCGTAGAGATCATTAATAAAAAACACAACAAAACATATGAGCATTGGTAGATACTTCAGATCACTAACCGTAGCAAGTGACCAAAGACCAATTAAAATAACATCATTTAAAGTATAGGCGAGTGCGTAATAGCGAGAACGGAAAAAAGTCAGCATAGACGCAACAAAACTGGTGGCTATCGATAAGGTAGATAACCCAAGATGGGCGGTATTAAGTGCGGACAGTATGCCATAGAAACCCCCAGTGATGAGTGGTGTCAATAGGGCGATGATTAACACTTTTTTCCGTGTAAGCATTGACACCCTTACCGTGGACTGTCCTTGTTGATGCGGATGTCGCAACCAGATGATTGTGGCGACAACACTGGAAGGGAGTGTCATAAGAAGATAAGTAAACATCTCCCCGTAATAAGAAAAATGATAGGCCACTATTGCGTATACAACACTAAAGACTGCGGATAGGATTTGTCCCAAAGGCTCGCCCTTTGCTAAATATATCAGGGCCGTCACACCAATTAGTGCGGTCATTAAATTTAAATAATCCTGGCCACTCAATAAAAATGCTAGCACTAAGACTAGCATTGACGAGAGCCATAACAGTCTCTCTCTTGTTTGGAGAGGACTTAATATATATAATCGCTTCATATTGTTATCGTCATACTTTCTTTATCATCGATAGGAAGTCTTAGTGTGTTAAAGTTGAAATTACACGCTAATACTCAAGTATTTTAGCACAATTAGGCTGTCAATAACTTTTCAAAGACATCGCGTAATTTATTTTTTTCAATAAGTGTCGATCCACAACGAATATAACCATGTTTAACAAGGAGATTCAGCATCGGGATATTCCGTACATGCGTGTCCACTCTTATTATATTGATTTGTCGATGCTTGGCCATGACTTCAATCTGCGCAAGCATGTAGCTAGCGATACCCTGGCCAAAACAATCACGGTGAGTAGCGAAGCGATGGATGACTAGATAAGGACCGTCTTGCCGCCATTGACCACGCAAAAGATGTTGGTAGCCCGGTTCATCATCCAAAAGCGCAAAACAACCGACAATTCTATCTTTTAAACGGGCAACAAAAAAACGTTGCTGGGCAATATCATCTAAGATGGTAGAACGGCGTGGGGTTCCATCTTGCCATTGTCCCGAAAGTTGGCTTTTCATAAATTGCCGCGCCTCGTCAATAATACTCATGATTGCATCGATGTCTATAAAAGATGCGCGAGTTAATGTCAATTGTTTTTCCATACCATTCATTATACAAAGAAAACAATACTTTACACTGTTTTTAAGGTGTTTAGAAGCGTTTGACATAGATGTGAACAAATATTATTTCATAGCTTTTTGCGAGTTCAGCAATTGATAGATCAGGCTGTTCTCGTCTTGGTGTTTCATCCACACTAGCGGCACTCATCAAGAGAAAACTCTAGATAAACCCAAGAACTTAGCCTTTGTGTTCAGATGATATATACTCACTTTCAATAAATTGAAGGACCTCGGTTAGTGCTTCTTCAAAACGTGCGATAAGCGTTGGAAGTTCTTGATAATCTTCTTGTTTGATAGCATCATGCGTTTCAAGGATACTTTTGACAAGATTTGTCGCCCCAATGGCAGCACTACTCCCTTTAATCTTATGGAGTAGTTGTCGGGCTCCAAGATAATTTTG
>CAYWQC010000083.1:0-5520 GCA_964460405.1 uncultured Staphylococcaceae bacterium
TAAAATCACCTCAAATATTTTATCAAATAAGTACAAGTTATGGGGTTCACATCAAAAAATTAAGTTTGAAAAAACTCAAATAAAACCATTGACAGTTATATTGCGTTTGTGTAAACTTAAAACGTAAACAAAAACAAGGAGGAAACTATTGTGGGAAAAATCAATGAAATTATATGGAAAGTTGAGACGATAACTAGAAACGAAATGTTTGGAGAAAGGGCGTCCAATCTAGCAATTAGTGCTGCGTACCAATTTTTATGCAAACGCAATCTCATACATAAACAAAACAATGAGTTACTTAAAGCTGCCGAAGAGATGAATGAACGCGTATCAAAAGAAACGATTGACAAAATGTACGAATTATTTGAAGCCATTGGAAAAGAAGGAATCAAAGAGTACATTTATGAAGTTTTATCAAGAAAAAGTAATACTGATAAATCTTTTATAGAAAACGCTAGTGATAATCTTTGTGAACTCGCATATAATCTATTAGAAATTGATGGAAGTGGCCACTCGGTTTTGGATTTAGGATCCGGAACTGGTAATTTTCTAGCAAATGTTTATAAAAAATCGCAAGAAGAAAAATTTATATTGAAAGATTTGGTTGGGATCGAACTTAACTTGGAACAGGCACAAATTTCGAACATGGCTTTAAATATCTTAAGTGATGGATCTGTGAGTCCAATCATCTTTGCAGGAAACGCACTAGAAATCGTAAACTATCCATACACCAGAGCATACGTGTTTCCTCCTTTAGGTATGAAAAAACTTATTGGTGAAACGGGGCAAAAAAGTAATATTTTTAAAGATTTGTATTTTTCTAATAAAAATACTGGAGAGTGGCTCTTTATCGATTCTATGTTGGGTGGTTTATTAGGAGATAGAGCAGTGGCAATAGTCACTGGAAAAGCTTTATTTAATGATGCTGATTTAGAATATCGAAAAAGACTTTTAAAGTCAGGTAGAATTGAAGGAATAATTGAATTGCCTTCAGGTTCGTTATCTTTTACTGGAATAAAAGTATTTATGATTGTTTTTGGCAAGGATAATAAGGAAGTAAGATTCATTGATGCTTCTAACGTAGCAACAGCAGATAATAAGAGATACGTAAATTTCGAATTGCCAGTTAGAACGGTCACTGAAATGTACTATTCAAAAGATGTGAAAACCAAGCCGATAACGGAATTAATAAATGCCACGAATTTAATGCCGTCAACGGTATTGCTGGATGTTAAAAAACTAGATAATGGTGTCCAGTTAAAGAATGTCTCTGAAATCTTTATAGGTAACCAGTACACACTAGGAGTATTTGAACGCAAAGGAATGTTAACCGATAAAAAAACGGGGTACAAAATCCTTACATCGAGTGATATTGAGGATGGCATTGTCGACTGGGAAGGCTTAAAATCCATTGATTATAAAGACGACAAATTTGATAAGTTTGCTGTAAAATATGGCGATGTTGTTGTAACAAGTAAATCTTCCAAGGTCAAAACTGTAGTTGTTGATATAGAACCGATTGAAAAGATTCTTGTGACTGGTGGGATGATCATTGTAAGACCGAACTTGAAGAAGTTGAATTCTACGTATCTAAAAATGTTTTTGGATTCTAAGGATGGTCAGAATGCGCTTAGAAGAGTTCAAAAAGGAAGCTACATTGTGACTATAAATGCAAGTAGTTTGGGAACCGTTGAAGTTCCATTAATTAATATCGAAGAGCAAGAGATCAAGGCTGATAGATATAATTCCAAACTATCGACATTAGTCGCATACAAAAACGAAATAAAAAGAATAGAAAATTCTCTCGAAAATCTATTTTTAAATGAAGAGGGGGATTAAATAGTGGTACGCTGCTCCTACAGTCAACTAGCCAATTTAAAAAGCAAAATTATTGCAAAAATTGCGAGAGAAATTGATGTTGCTTTTCAGAACGAAACGCTAGAAGAAATCATGGATAAATATGGAGTTTCTATACATGACGAAGAGTCAATAATTACAGTAAATAGACGAATGAAAATTCTTGTTTTGGGCGAACTGGCGGGAAAAGTTAAAGACTATCAAATTGCTGCCAAAAGAAAAGGAATTCAACTAGCTAACATTGAGTTTGTTGATTACCGGGGAGCAAAACAATTTAATGTTAATCGATTGAGATTTTCTAATGAATACTCAGATATAATTTACGGTCCCACCCCACATAAACTAGAAGGTATGGGAGATATTTCAAGCTTACTCACTTTAATACAAAAGAATCCAAATGAGTATCCAAAACTAATAAAGGCAGAAGCAAATAGTAAACTTAAAATATCCATTAGCGGATTTGGAGATTACCTTCTGAAAACTAAGTTTTATGAGGCGTTATCTTTGGGTTTGTAAAAGCACTAATAATAACTGTATAAACATGATAAAATAATGTTAATAAGTTGTTAAAAGGAGTATTCCACATGACATACGCTAATAATATAAAAAAACTGCGAGAAGTTCTTCTTGTCTCGCAAACGGAACTTGCACAGATGTTAAATGTATCGGTTGTAACTGTGAATCGTTGGGAGAACGGGAAGTTTTCCCCCACAATTAGGCTAAAAAGAAAGTTACAATTACTCTTTGTTGAAAACAATATAAAAACTAAAGGAGATTTAAGATGATTACTGGCGAATTAAAAAATAAAATTGATAATATTTGGGAAACATTTTGGACAGGAGGATTAGCCAATCCTTTGTCAGTTATCGAACAGGTAACTTATTTGCTATTTATTAAATTACTTGATGATAATCAAATTAAAAAAGAACGCAATGCTGCTGTTTTAGGCGTTAAGCCACAAAATCTCCTTTTCAAAGAAGGTAATTATGTTGATGAAAAAGAAAACATTAATGAACCATACATAAACTTGAGATGGAGTCATTTTAAGAATTTTGAACCACAATCGCTTTTTAATACGGTTAAGGATAAGGTGTTCCCTTTTATTAAACAAATAAATAATGGAAAAGACACTGCTTTTTCTCGTTATATGAAGGATGCTGTGTTTATGGTTCCAACACCCAGAGTGTTATTAAAAGTTGTCGATGGTTTAGATGCACTTGATCTTAATAATAAAGACATCATGGGTGACGTCTATGAGTATCTACTTGCTAAAATTGCCTCCAGTGGAACCAATGGTCAATTTAGAACACCTAGACACATTATTCGCATGATGGTAGAACTTATGAAGCCTACATTAAATGATGTTATTGCAGATCCTGCGATGGGCAGTGCGGGTTTTATCGTTGAATCAGCAAGATATATTCATGAACACTATTCAAATGAGTTATTAAAAGCAGAAAATCAAGAGAAATTCACAACTACTATGTTTAGCGGATACGATACCGATCAAACCATGCTTCGAATTGGTGCAATGAATATGATGCTTCATGGTGTCGATCAACCGGATATTAAATATCAAGATTCATTATCAGAAGAAAACAGAGCAGCAAATAAGTATTCTTTAATCTTGGCTAATCCACCTTTTAAGGGCAGCCTGGATTTTGAAGCTGTATCGAAAGACTTGTTAGCTGTAACAAAGACAAAGAAGACAGAGTTATTATTCTTAGCTGTGATGCTTAGAATGTTAAAGGTCGGAGGAAGAGCAGCTTCGATTGTTCCAGATGGCGTTCTTTTTGGTTCGAGTAAAGCACATAAAGATATTAGAAAAGAACTCGTAGACAATCAGAAATTGGTTGCTGTTATTTCAATGCCGAGTGGTGTATTTAAACCATATGCTGGAGTTTCAACCGCCATTATTATATTTACAAAAACCAATACTGGAGGAACAGACAAGGTTTGGTTCTATAACATGGAAGCAGATGGGTACACTTTGGACGATAAACGTACTCCGATTGAAAATAATGATATAAGTGATATTATCAACAGATTTCATCATTTAGACCAGGAAGCAAATAGAACTAGACTTGAAAAGTCGTTCTTTGTTGATAAAAATGACATTATTGATAATGACTATGATTTATCAATTAATAAGTATTTAGAAACCGAGTATGAAAAAGTAGAGTATGATTCACCTTCAATTATTATGGGTAAAATTGACTCCTTAGATGAAGAGATTGAAGAACTCAAAAAAGAGCTCAAATCACTTCTAAATTTAGATTTGTAGAGGTAATGTCATGAGTAAAATAAAACTTGGTGATATTACGAAAATTAGAACTGGAAAATTAGATGCAAACGCATCATCTGAATATGGCAAGTATCCATTTTTCACATGTTCTAAAGAACCATTAAGAATAGATTCATACTCTTATGATTGTGAGTGTGTACTTGTAGCTGGAAATGGAGATTTGAATGTAAAGTATTACAAGGGGAAATTTGATGCTTACCAAAGAACCTATATAATTGAAGATGATAGTGATGGTAGGTTATTTATGCCATATTTATATTTCTTCCTTGATTTGTACGTTGAAGAATTAAGAAAGCAATCCATTGGGGGAGTAATTAAGTATATTAAGCTGGGAAATCTGACTAATGCCATAATCAATTTACCATCAATAGATGACCAAAAAAGTATTGTAAACATTCTAGAAAAATCTAAAAGTATTGTTGAATATAAGACTAACCAACTTTCTGAATATGATCAACTTATCAAATCCCGATTTGTTGAAATGTTCGGGGACATATTTAATGGTAAAAGTAATTATCCTACAATTAAAATAGCTGAGGTTATAGCTTCAAAAATTGAAAGAGCAAAAAAGGATTTTAGTGACGACGATGAGATTAAATATGTTGATATTTCATCTGTAGATAATCAAAAAAATATTATTATCGGATATTCTGAATTCTTAATGAAGGATGCTCCTTCAAGGGCCCAACAACACGTTCGAAAAGACGATATTATTATTTCAACTGTAAGACCAAATCTTAATAATGTCGCCAAAGTACCACATGATTATTCAAATATCGTTGCTTCATCAGGTTTTTGTGTTTTAAGAGCGACTAAGTTTAAATCAAATTATTTATTCGCTTTAGTTAGTATGCAATCATTTGCTGATTATCTTGCTTCATTAACTACAGGAGCAAACTATCCAGCTGTAAGTGATAAAGACATTCTGAATTTTGAAATACCTAATGCTCCAATTGAAGAACAAATCAAGTTTTCTGAATTTATTAGACAAGTCGACAAATTGAAATTTGTTGTTCAACAATCTCTAGATGAAACACAAAAATTATTTGATTCTTTAATGCAAAAATATTTTGGTTAAGGGGAGGATTTATGAACTTTGATTACTTAAAAAGTGTTGATTACCTAAATGATTTACACATTTTCTGCTCTGATGCAGAATCGCTTGTTTTATCTCGTCCCGATTTAAGCGCCACTCAGTCACGAAAAGCGTTGGAATATTTAGTCAAACTAGTTTATCAATTACGTAATGAAGTTATTCCAGTCCGTAGTTCATTATTTGAACTAGTTTCATCTGAAGATTTTACGAATTTTATTAATGATGCCTCGATGCTTAATGCTCTACACTACATTAGAAAAGT